>CAMWZE010000008.1 GCA_947178685.1 uncultured Porphyromonadaceae bacterium | reverse complement strand
ATATAGGGGCGTTTTTTATGTTATACCTTAATTTTTAACGCAAAAAATTATAAAAATATATAAAAAATTAACTACATTTGTATTTGCCTATCTCCTCTCCGGGCTCCATTCCCGGCTATCTGTATCTCCTTAAACCTATCATCATCTTATATATCCCAAATATGACAAAGGAAGAACGTCATAAGCTTATCATAGAGACCCTCATGCGTCATGAATCAATCCCGGTCTCCAGTCTCTCCATGCTCCTGGATGTGTCGGCTGTCACTATTCGTAAGGATCTGACCGAGCTTGAGGCTGCCAAGAAGCTCTACCGCACCCACGGAAAGGCCGTGCTCATTAATCCTTATATCAACAATCGGTCTATCCTTGAGAAGGAGAAGCTCGCCCGCAGCGAGAAGATGATGATCGGTAAGGAGGCGGCTTCCATGATTGCTGAGGACGACTCTATTATTATCGCTTCCGGTTCCACTGTCGTGGCTCTTGCCCACTGTATCAAGTCGAAGCGTCGTCTCACGGTGATCAGCGCCTCTCTGAAGGTGTCGGAAATTCTGGGCGCCGACGAGAATATCCAGGTAATCCAGCTCGGGGGCGCGATGCGCCATAGCTCGCTCTCTGTAGTGGGTAAGTATGCCGAGAGTGCCCTCAATGAGTTCTGCTGTTCCAAGCTCTTTATCGGTGTCGACGGCATCGACCTCGAATTCGGACTCACCACCACCGACCTCCGTGAGGCCGACCTTAATAAGGTGATGATGCGCACGGCTCAGAAGACTATCGTGCTGGCCGACTCCTCAAAATTCCGCCGTCGGGGGTTCAGCAAAATCGCAAATATCACCGACGTAGACACCATCATCACCGACTCTAACATACCTGCCACCATCAGCCGTGCCATCGAGGATCTTGGCATCGAGCTTCGCATCGTCGACGTGAAAAATAGCGCCGATAACACGCCGGGACGCTGACCGGAGTGCCTCTTTCTCTCTCCGTGTCCCATCTTTTTTAGAAGTGGTGACAGCCCTCTTCGGTGATTTCGTTAGGAAACTTTTGCATTATTTCATATGGCCGGGAATTTCGTTGTTTCCCCGGCCATATTTCATATATATACGCGCTTGATAGCCTTATTTTAGTACCTTAAATAAAAATATTTCCCGAGAAATTTTGCAGTTAACAAATTTTATTATACTTTTGTTGCGAATTGAAATATGTTAACTTTCGTTTTGGTAAAAATACGAAAGCTAAACATTGAAAGATTCGCTCCCTTCTCGCTCCCTTTCAGCTCTCTTCATGACCACCTATATGATATATCTTTTCAACCTTTCATCATCTCGTCGGCTACAGTAGTCCCGGTAGGCTCTCACAAGGCTCTCCCGTGGATGCTGTGGCTGAAACGATGGCATTTGCGCCGATTACCTATCTAACCAAAATAACCTTCTAAACTTATGAAACAGTTCTTTTTCAAGCCACTTGCAGTCTTCGCAATCTGTTGCGCGGGCCTTTCGGCATGTGGTGTGGAAGACACAGCCGAAGATGCGGTTCCCCGGCTGAAAGTTGATCAGAACAGAATTGAGCTGATCAAAACGGGCACTCTCGAAACCGGTGCCGGTGCCACTCTCTATGTGGTGGCCAACAAGGGCTATGAGGTCTCGAGCGATGCCGAATGGCTCTCTGTCGACAAACCGATGGGAATCGGTGGAGTTACCCTGAATATCTTGGCCGATGAGAATGAGTCGGGTATGGAGCGCACCGGCCATCTCACAATCGCTTCCGGTCCTAATCTAAGCGAGCTTATAACAGTGGTGCAGAATCTTGAGGAAGACCGCGACGACCGCATGCCTGTGGGCTACGTATATTATGAAGACGACTTCTCCTGGTGTGTGGGTGGTAGCGACGACGTAGGCAACCAGTCAATCGGCGATGCCCGCAACATCTATACCTGGGACTATGCCGCCAACGGTTTCCAGACCTCTCTGCCTTTCTTCCAGGCTCGTTATGACGACCTTAACTCCAACGCCAAGACGGTGTATACAATGGATGGCTATATTAAGTTTGACAAGACAAACACAATAACAGCGATCGCCATCCGCGACCTCGGCATTGCCGCCGGTAAGTCTACCAACGTGAAGGTCAGCTTCCGTTGCGCCCGTTACAACTCCGACAAGACCACCGTTGTAGTGGCGATTGAGGGTGACGGCACCATCGACGGCGCCTCTCAGTCGGGCTCCAGAATGATCTCCGCCCCGGTTGCTATGTCGGGCGATAAGCTCACATGGTCGCCCGTCAGTGTCGAGATACGCGGAGTCTCTTCAAAAACCAGAATCATAATCGGCGATCAGACATTCGTGAAGGATGGCATCAACAACAGCGGCACTTTCCGTTGGTATATGGACGATCTCAAGGTGGAGCGCATTGCTCGCTGATTACGCTTTAATATATTGAAAAATAGCATATTTGTATATCATGAAACTAATCGGAAATTTTCTGATCGCGGCTTCTCTCCTGCTTTCTGTCGGCACTGCCACCATCTTCACGGCTTGTAGCGACGACGATAAGCTTCCCGCCTATTTCAAGGCCGACAACCGTGAGTTCTCGCTGGAATACGACGGTCTCAACGCCTCGGGCATTGAGCCTTCATTCACTCTGAACGCCACCGGCGACTGGCGTGTGTCGCAGAAGGATGAATGGATCCATCTCTCGCGCGAGGCCGGCACTCGGGGTGAGCATAAGATTTTTGTTACCGCCGATGAGAATCTCTCGGGCGAATCGCGTCGCGGTTTCGTAGAGATACGTCTCTCGGGTTCTGATAAGACCGAGCTCCTTGCGGTGACTCAGAATAAGAAGGTGGGTGCGCTCACCGTGTCGCCTGCGTTAATCAACGTCACTACTCTCGGAGCTCCGGAGGCTGATGAGAATCTGCAGATTACTGTGGATACCAATTCCGACTGGGCTGTAGCTCTTTCCGAGGGTTGCGACTGGATACATCCCGGCAAGACAGCCGGCTCTGCCGGACAGGCGGTCGTCACTTTCTCTGTAGATCTTAACTCCACCGGCTCTGCCCGCGAGGCTAAGATCATCGTCACTGCCGGCGGACTTGAACGCTATGCCACTGTGCATCAGGATGGCGAGGCTTTCTCCGTGAAGGCCGACGGACAGCTCGTGACCAAACTCTCTTTCGGTGCCGCGGAGTCACTCTCTTCCGAGCTGACTGTAGGGTGCATCGAGGCGTGGAGTGTCACTGAGAAACCTGAGTGGATATCTGTAGATCCCGCCAACGGTGAGGCAGGGGAGACCCTTGTCACTGTCACTGCCGAGGCCAACGAGGGGGCTCCCCGCGAGGGCTTCATCACCATCACTACAGCTCATGGCCTTGTGCTCTCCGCTTCTGTGGCTCAGCTCTCAAGCCAGACGCTCCCCGATTCTAAGGAGGTGGGTTTCGTCTACTTCAGCGACGACTTCTCATGGGTGGTCGGCGGCTCAGATCAGGTGGCCAATATCAACGGCGGCGCTCCCAACGATGCCCGTAACATCTACACATGGGATTTCGCCGGCAATGGATTCAGTGATGTGCTTTCACTCTTCAATCAGAAATACACCGACTATAATGCATCGGCCAAGGTGGTCTATGCGATGGACGGCTATCTGAAATTCAATAAGGGTGGAAATCAGACTGCCATCGCTATCAAGGAGGATCTTCCTATCGAAAACGGCAGATATGCCGATGTGGAGATCTCTTTCCTTGCCGCCAAGAACGGCACCGACCCGATGACGGTAACTGTAGTCATCGAGGGTGACGGTGAGATCGAGAATGGACTCAGCAAGACGCAGAGTCAGGATCTCGCTCCTTTCAATAACGCCGATAAGACCATCCCCTGGACCTGGACTCCTCTCTCCGTAAAGGTGAAGGGTGCCACATCCAACACCCGCATCATCATCGGCGCCACTGCTTTCATCAGCAACGGATTCAAGTCGCTTGAAACATATCCCGACAACGGAAAGACCTCTTACTTCCGTTGGTTTATGGACGACCTTAAAGTAACCCGAATCGAGACCAAATAAAACTAACCAGACAAAATGACTATCAATCATCATATGGCTGACTCCTTCAAAAGGCTCTTCAGCATCCTTCTACTATGTCTGCTCTCTTCGGCTTTCATGTCCCTGGCCGCGCAGGTCACCGGTACAGTCACCGAGGAAGACGGCGAGCCTCTCACCGGTGCCACAATCTCGGTGGAGGGTACAAAACTGGCCACTGTGGCTGACCTTGACGGCAACTTCTCCATTGATGCCAAGGCCGGACAGACCCTTAAGGTCACTTATATCGGCAAAATGACCGCCACCGTGAAGGTGGAGGCCGGAAAAAAACATTACGACATTGTCATGAAAGACGATAATCAGGTGCTTAGCGAGGTTGTCGTGGTGGGCTATGGCACAATGGAGAAGAAGCGCGTCACCTCTGCCATCACCTCTGTCACGGCCGACGATATGATGTCAGGCCTCGGTGGTGCTACAATCGCCACCGCCCTCCAGGGTAAGATCTCCGGTCTCACCACCACCGGCAACTCATCCCCCAATGCCTCCAACGGCTATCAGCTCCGTGGTGTGGCTTCGGTCAATGCCGGACAGGGTCCCCTCGTGGTGATCGACGGCGTGCCGGGCGGCGATATCCGTGCGATCAACCAGGAGGATATCCAGTCGATCGATGTGCTCAAGGATGCTTCGGCGGGCGCTATCTATGGCACACGTGCCGCCGCCGGTGTGATCCTCGTCACCACCAAGAGAGCAAAGGAGGGTAAGACTCAGGTCAACTACACCTGTGAGCTCTCCGTGGAGAGTGTGCGTAAGCATCTCGACCTCCTCTCCTCGCAGGAGTATGTGGAGCGCGGACTCGGTTATGACTATGGCTATGACACCGACTGGTATAAGGAGCTCACTCGTGAGAATCCTTTCAGCCAGCGTCATGTGGTCACGATTTCCGGTGGCACCAAAGATCTCCAGCTCTATTCCTCGCTGCTCTATTCCAATCAGGAGGGCATCGTGAAGGGCGACGGCCGCAAGGACTATTCAGGCCGCATCAATGGCCGCTACCGCATGTGGGACGGCATCGCTGAGATCTCCGTGAAATCGCAGTTCCGCCAGGCCGACCGTGACAAGCGCAACGGCACCTACACCTTCCAGAAATCTATCGAGCTTAACCCTACCATTCCTCTCTACGACCCTGAGAATCCGAGCGACTATAACGTCTCCGGCATCGGTATGGGTGGCAACTCCTGGAACCCGGTGGCCGACATCGAGTATAAGGATTATTCCGCAAAAGACCAGTGGTTTCTCGGCGACGCTACCCTCAAGCTGAATCTTTTCAAGGGTTTCTCCGTGCAGGGCACCATGGGTATCGACCTCCGTCAGTATCAGTATTACCTCTATTATCAGCAGAAGCATAATGAGAGCGTCACCTCAAGCAAGCGTGGCAAAGCCACCCACCAGTTCTCCAAGACTCTCAACAAGTCGTTTGAGGCTTATGCCAACTATGTGCGCGATTTCGGAGAGAACTACATCGATGCGGTGGCCGGCTACAGCTACTATCAGAATGACGGCACTGAGAAATTTGATATGACCAACGCCAACTTCACCGTCGACGGCATCGGCCCCTGGGATATGAGCGCGGGCACCGACCTCAGCGACGGCCAGGCTTCAATGTCGTCAAACAAGGGTCCCCGCGAGCGTCTCATCTCATTCTTCGGCCGTGTCAACTACACCTATGCCGACAAGTATCTCGCCACTGCAAGCTACCGTCGCGAGGGTTCCTCAAAGTTCGGTAAGAACAACCGCTGGGGCAACTTCTGGTCGCTCTCTGCCGGCTGGCGCATCAACCGCGAGCAGTTTATGGAGGATGTGGAGTGGCTCAACGATCTCAAGATCCGTGTGGGCTACGGTGTCACCGGTAACAACGACTTCGGCAGCGGTTACACCGTGCGTACCTATAAGTCGAACGATATGTATCCCACCAACGGCATCTGGCAGCCGGGCTACGGCTCCACCAAGAACATCAACCCCGACCTCAAGTGGGAGGAGAAGAAGGAGTTCAACGTGGGTCTTGACTTCGCCGTGCTCGACCAGCGCCTTTCCGGTAAGTTCGATTGGTATCATCGCCGTGTCGACGACATGCTCTTCGAAGTGGCGGCTCCCGTGCCCCCGATGGTCTATTCCACTGTGATGAAGAATATCGGCAGTCTCACCAACACCGGTTGGGAGTTGGAGCTCTCCGGCGTGCCCGTGCAGACAAGACAATTCTCCTGGACCTCCACACTCCGTGTGTCGCAGAACTCCTCAAAGATAAAGAACCTCGGCGACAGCGACTCCTTCATGCTCCCCGATGCCATGCCGGCTTCGATGGGTTATGAGCAGAAGCTCGTCAACGGCTCCAAGATCGGTCAGTTCTGGCTCTTCAAATATGCCGGCCTCGATGAGAACGGCAAGTGGCTTATCTACGACAAGGATAATAACATTGTCCCGGCCAAGGATGGCAGCATCAACAACCTCGTAGATGAGAACAAGCACTGGGTGGGAAATGCCATCCCGAAGGTAATCCTCTCCTGGGAGAACAATCTCCGCTACCGCGACTTCGACCTCGGCATCCAGCTCCGTTCCTGGATCGACTATGATGTGTTCAGCGAGCTCAATCTCTATCATGGCCTGCAGACCTCATCGCAGGAGAATGTGCTGAAGATCGCCTACACCGACAACACGGCTATCAACGACTCACGCATCACCTCCGACTACTTCCTGAGCGATGCTTCCTTCCTCAAGATCGATGCTATCTCTCTCGGCTATACCCTCAATCTCAGCAAGTGGAATAAGTTTATCTCTCGCGCCAGATTCTACGTCACCGTCCGCGACCTCGCCACCTGGACCCGCTATAAGGGCTACAATCCCGAGGTGAGCATCAATGGTCTCTACCCCGGTGTGGAGTATATCCGCAGCTCGGCCACGATGTATCCCCAGACCACCCGCTGGACTTTCGGCGCACAGCTTACATTCTGATCCTGATCAAACAACTAAACCGACTATGAAATCTAAACTGAAATATATAGCTCTCTCCTTGCTGGCCGGCGCTTCTCTCGTTTCGTGCGACCTTGACGAGAAGTTCTACTCCAGCGTCACTCCCGACACGTTCATCACTTGTCCGGAGAATACTTACGCCATCCTCTGCCGCCCCTTCACCCACTGGAAGTGGTATCTTGGTGCCGAGCGTTGGTATCTTCAGGAACTCACCACCGATGAGATGGCTTGCCCCACCCGTGGCAGCGACTTCTACAACAACGGTGAGTATATCCGCCTCCAGGAACACACCTGGACCGGCGACGACCGCCACGTCAAGAACGTGTGGACCGGCACTCTCGAGGCCATCGCCCGCACTCTTGAGGCGAAGGAGGATCTCTCCGGCGTAAACTATGTGGCCATCGGTCTCTCCGAGCAGGTTAAGCAAGACCATCTCAACCAGCTCAATGCCATCATGGGGTGGTATTACATGCGTGGCCTCGACTATTTCGGCGGTCTCCCCATCTATTACAGCAACAACGACAGCCCTTGCGCCCGTTCTACTGATAAGGAGACCTTCGACCATTGCGAGTCGCTTTTCAAGAACGCGATCCCCGCGCTCCAGCCGAAGGCCTCCTTGGGTGAGGCACAGGATGGTTACATCCGTCGCGGCGCCGCAGCCATGATGCTCGCCGAGCTCTACTTCAATGCGGAGGCTTACGGTGCCGGCGATCATTATGCCGAGTGTGCCGCCATCTGTCAGGATCTCATCGACGGCGTATACGGCGACTATGCCATCGACCCCACCTGGTATGGCCCCCATTGTTTCGACAACGATAAGTCCACAGAGGCTGTATGGTATGTCCCCTCGCAGAATTCCAAGATGGAGTTCAACTGGTATTACCGCTACTTCTACAATCATCAGGCCGACAAATATTTCAACTGCCCCTTCCCGGCATCGCGCTACAATGGCTTCATCCTCTCCCCCTCGCGTGAGAAGGAGGGTGGTCCGGTGATGGACTATAAGCTTGGCAAGAGCTACGAGAAGTATAACGATGCCGACCTTCGTAAGAAGCCCTACGTCTACCATGGCGACAAGCAGTATGAGGGTATGTTCTGCGTTGGCTTGCAGAAGAACCCCTACACCGGCGAGGTAGCCATCGGGCAGAAGGATAAGGCCGGTCAGGAGGTCGTGCTTGTCGATTATGTGAATGTCACCGGCAACAGCAGCACCATGATGGACGGCTCGGAGGTTTCCGGCGTGCGTCTCGTGAAGATGCCTATCCCCAATGTAACCGACAAGGATCTTCTCTGGAACCCCGATTTCCCCTGCATGCGCTTCACTGAGGTGTATTATATGCTTGCCGAGTGCAAGTGGCGCTCAGGCGACAAGGCCGGTGCCGCCCGACTGATCAACGAGGTGCGTAAACGCAATTTCGAGGGTGGCAACGATCCCGACCCTGTCACCGAGGCCAACCTTGATGTCTATCGTATGGCCGATGAATGGCAGACTGAGTTCCTCGGTGAGGGACGCCGCCGCACCGACCTTATCCGACTCGGTCTCTACACCACCGAGAGCTGGTGGGCCCATAAACCCACCGACGACACCAAGAAGCGTTTCCCCCTTCCATCCGATGCCATGGCCGGCAATCCGCTCCTCAAGCAGAACCCCGGCTATTGATAACACACTACAGGTTAATGACGGTTCCTCTCTCCTCATTTTCTCTTTAAAGCAATACCAGCAATGAAACTATACAGATATATACTCCCGGCTTTCCTGGCAATGGCGCTCTTCAGCTCTTGCTCAGACGATGCCGTGGCCGTGCGTCAGCAGGGCGTGGACACCGATCCGCTCACGATAAAGGCTGAGTTCGGCAAGAACCTCGTCGGTCGCGTCACAGTCGACGGCCGGGCCCGTCAGGGTGTGGTGGTGAGCGACGGAGTGAATGTTGTCACCACAGACGCCAACGGTGAATACCAGATGTACACCACCGGACGCCAGCATGTGTTCATCTCCGTGCCCGAAGATTGTGAGATCCCTGTCTATAACGGTCTCCCCAAGTTTTACAAGACACTTAACTTCGACGATGCCGCAATTATCCAGCGTGACTTCCCGCTCGTCTCATCTCCCAAGAAGAGCGAGTGGACTCTCTTCACGATGGCCGACCCTCAGATAGGTGGTGATGCCGACTTCACCGAGTTCACCGGCATGCTCCCCCGCATGTCGGAGTTCACCTCCACGATGCCGGGTGCCGTCTATGGCATCGACCTCGGCGATATCGTCTGGAACAAACCGGAATATTTCACCTCCTATGCAGTGTCGATGCGCAGCATCTCTGTGCCCGTCTTCTCTGTGATCGGCAACCACGACCATAACGAGGGTATCAAGAACGACACCGAAAGCGACAAGGATTTCCGCGATGTGCTCGGCCCGACTTATTATTCGGCCAATATCGGCGATTGCCACCTTGTGGTGCTCGACGATGTGCTCTACCGTGGCGAGACAAGCCGCAACGACTATTCCGGCACTATCACCGACGCGCAGCTCGAATGGCTTGAGAAAGACCTCAGCTATGTCGATCGTAGCAAGGCGCTCATCATAGCTCTCCATATCCCCACGCTGCGCCGCAACAACACCACCCATGTCAGCAACAATCAGGATCTGTACGACCTCGTGAAGGATTTCTCCGATGTGCAGATCCTCTCCGGCCACAGCCATAACCATTACACCACCACCGTAGCCTCCAACATCACCGAGACCACATTCGCCTCCGTGATGGGTGCATATTGGTATCCTCTCTGCAATGACGGCGCTCCGCGTGGCTATGGTGCTCTCGAATATAAGGGCAACACCCTTGTGAATAAATATTTCGTGGGCGACGGTTGCGACCGCAATTATCAGATGAAGCTCTACCGTCCGGAGGATGCCGTGCTCTGGAACCCGGCCAACAAGGAGGGCGACCCCTACGATAAGATTCTCGCCAACATCTTCTGCTGGCATGAGGATTGGACTGTGGAGGTGCAGGAGGATGGGGGCGTCTGGACACTGCTCCCCGCCGAGGCACGTCTCATCCCCTCTCAGAACGGTGGCAAGTGCTGGGATCCCGATGTGCGCAAGTGTCTCGTGGATGGTGCCATTCCCGCCAACCATGGTGGCTCGGCCCCCGAGAACAACAACGACCATATGTTCCTCTACACTCCGCAGGAGGGTTGGAAGAGTGTCACATTCCGGGCTTCCGACAGTTTCGGCAATGTCTACACCGAGACCCTCACCGCCAAGTGATTATCTCCCTCAGCAGTTTCACACTAACCGAATAACAAGTAATGCGTAAATCCCGTAAATATTTAATGGCGTTAGCCCTGATGATCTCATCAGGACTAACGTCTTTTTCTGCCACCCCGGTAGCCAATCCGCTGGTGTTCGGCAATAACAGACTCTCCATAATAACTCCTACGCTCCTGCGTCTCGAGTTTGCCGACAGTGCCAAGTTTATCGACGATCCCACGCTCTTCGCCTACGACCGTACGAGCATGCTCTCTCCCGACGAGATCACCGTAAAGGAGCTGGGCAATGATTGCTATGAGATCACCACCCCGGCGCTCCGCATATGGTATAAGAACGATGGCTATCCCTTCTCCACCTCCAATCTCAACGTGTTCTACACGCTCAATGGGAAGGAGAAGAAGTTCACCAACCGCTTCCTGCCGAAGAATAACCTCGGCGGACCCGTGGAGACCCTCGACCGCGTCACCAAGGAGATCCCTATGGACGATGGCATCCTCAGCAAGGATGGCTGGTATATGATCGACGATGAGCGCAGCGACCTCCTCGTGGATGGTTGGATAAAGCCGCGCGACACCAACTCCCATATTCAGGATCAGTATTGCTTCGTATATGGCAACGACTATAAGGCGGCTCTCGCCAGTCTCGGTGCCATCAGCGGACGTGTGCCCATGACCCGTAAGTATATTCACGGTGTGTGGTATTGCCGCTATTGGGACTATACCTCCGACGAGTTCCTCGACATTATCCGTGGCTATGACGAGAATGATTTCCCGCTCGACAATATCGTCTTTGATATGGGGTGGCACACCAACGATGCCACCGTGGGCACCGGCCATAACGGCCATCTCAACTGGAACGGCTATACATGGAACCGCGAGCTCATCCCCGACCCGCAGGCCCTTATCGACTCAGTCCACGCCCGAGGCGTGACGGTGTCGCTCAACGATCACCCCCACGATGGCATGCGTCCTCATGAGGAGCACTACGATGCCTTTATCAAGGCTCTCGGCACCACCGACGGGAAGGTGCCCCGCTTCAACACAGCCGACCGCCATTATATGTCGACCTTCTTCGACTATGCCCACCGTCCCAGCGAGGATATGGGAGTAGACTTCTGGTGGCTCGACTGGCAGCAGAACTATCTCTATCCCCATGTGCCCGGCCATAACTCCACCACACTCTCATGGATAAACGAGCTCTATTACCGCGATTCCGAGCGCAACGGGAAGCGTGGCGCCGGCTATAGCCGCTGGTCAGGCTGGGGCGACCATCGCCATCCTATCCAGTTCTCCGGCGATGCACAGGCCAACTGGGAGCTCCTCGCCTTCGAGGTGAAGCTCACCGCCTGCAGCGGTCAGGGTGGCTGCTATTACTGGGCCCATGATATCGGAGGCTTCCGTGGCGACCCGAATCCCGAGCTCTCCGTGCGTTGGCCTCAGTTCGGTGCCCTTTCGGCCGCACTCCGCGTACACTCCACCAAAGACAAGCGTCTCGATCGTCGCCCCTGGATAAGCGGCGACAAGGAGACCAAGGCCATGAGGAAGATGTATCATATGCGTTCGGAGATGATGCCTTACATCTACTCCAGCGTATGGCAGACCCACAACACGATGGTGCCGCTCAATCGCTCCATGTTTATCGACTATGGCGATCAGAAGGAATCGTTCAGCCAGCCGCAGCAGTTCACATTCGGCGACATCCTCCTCGCCGCGCCGATCTCCTCTCCCGGTGAGGGTCCCGATAAGGTGGCCTCACAGACCGTATGGTTCCCGAAAGGGGAGGTGTGGTATGACTACTTCACCCATGAGAAGCGCGACGGCGGCCATACGGCCGAGATCTCCAAGACGCTCGACGAGTTCCCGCTCTATGTGAGGGGGGGTTGGGTGCTTCCGATGCAGCCCTACACAGCGCGTCCTGCCACAGCGCCACTCGAGACACTCGTGATGCGTGTGTATCCCTCCGCCGGCGATGCCGACAACACTTTCAGCCTCTACGAGGACGACGGCATCTCCCTCGACTATAAGGAGGGGAAATATGCCACCACCGATCTCCGCTACACTCAGAAGGGTGGGAAGGCCACAGTGAGCGTGGCGGCTGCCAAGGGTGGTTATCCCGGTCAGACCCTCAAACGTTCATATGTGCTGCAGCTCCCGGGTATGAAGGATGGTGCTAAAGTGAAGGTGAACGGCAAAAATGTGAAACCGGAATATGATAAAACGGTGGGATGCCACGTTGTTAAGGTAGGCACTACGCCTGTAAGCAAACCTGTCACCATCGAATACGACATCTGAACAATAAAACATACCGATCATGAAAATTCTTAAATGTTTGATATCCGGGGCTCTGCTCCTCGCGGCCGGCTGCATGGCGGCCGCAACTCCGAAAGTAATCGCCCACCGTGGCTATTGGAAAACCGACGGTTCGGCCCAGAATTCAATCCGCTCTATCGTGAAGGCCGACTCTATCGGGTGTTTCGCCTCCGAGTTCGACGTCTGGATGACTGCCGACAGTGTGCTGGTGGTGAACCATGATCCCGACATCAACGGTGTACACATCGAGAGCTCACCCGCCGAGGTGGTGCTTGCCCAGAAGCTTTCAAACGGTGAGACCGTGCCCACTCTTGAGTCATACCTTGCCACGGCCTCCAAGCTCCCCTCGCGCATAGTGTGTGAGATGAAGCAGCACAACAGCCGCAGCCATGAGTTGGCCACAGTGAAGGCTATCCTCGCCATGGTGAAGAAGTACGGACTCGAGGATAAGGTTGACTACATCACCTTCTCGCGCGACGGTTTCAAGAACTTCATCAAGTATGCCCCCAAAGGCACGGGTGTCTACTATCTTGACGGCGACTATGTGCCCGAGCAGATCAAACAGATGGGTGGGGCCGGCATCGACTATTCACTCAAGGCCATCAAGAAGCATCCGGAGTGGATAAAGGGGTGTCACGACCTCGGTCTGCTTGTCAACATCTGGACCGTCAACTCGGAGGCTGACATGAAATGGTGTATCGACCATGACGTCGACTTCATCACCACCAACGAGCCGGAGTTGCTTCAGTCGCTCCTGAAGCAGAAGTAACCCCTCGGTCGGTTTATCTCTCATTAATAATTAAAGCCGGGATGTGGCGCATTGCGATAATGTGACACATCCCGGCTTTTTATGTTTTTCCCCTGCCGGAGGTCGTCAAAATCACATTCTTTTGTAAAAGTTTGCACAACTTCGTAAAATAATATTGCATTTAAAAAATTGTGGAGTAACTTACAACCAAAAATTCAAAAAACATCAACATGACCTCAATAAAAATTAAATTCCGATCCTCAACTGTAGCAGACCATGAGGGCACAATCTACTATCTCATAATCCACGATAGGAAGTCGCGTCAACTCTTCACTACCTATCATGTCTATCCCACGGAATGGGATGATAAACGTTCAATGGTGGTCACCACGAAGAAGAGTCTCCGGAAATCCTTCATCCTCTCTATAAAGGAGAGGGTGCGTTGGGATGTGGAGCGGTTGACCAAGATAGTCCGTAAATTTGATAACAGCGGTTTCCCTTATATGGTGGATGACATAATTGATGAGTTCAACCGCTATGCTAATGAATACTCCTTGTTTAATTATATGGAGGGCATAATCATCCGTCTCAAGCAGAACGGAAAGATTCGCACGTCGGAGACCTATGCCGCCACACTCAACAGTTTCAAGAAATTCCGTAAAGATGAAGACCTGATGCTCGATTGTCTCACATGTGAGATTATGGAGTCTTATGAAGCGTGGCAAAAGAACCGGGGCAACAGCATGAACACGATATCCTTCTACACGCGGATCCTCAGGGCGGCCTATAAGCGTGCGGTGGAGGATGAGGTTATCGAAGACCGTAATCCTTTCAGACGGGTGTATACGGGTATCGACAAGACTGTGAAGCGGGCGTTGCCACTTCCGGTAATAAAGAAAATAAAGGCTCTTGATCTCTCTCTCATTCCCGAACAGGACTTTGCCCGCGACATGTTCCTGATGAGCTTCATGCTCCGGGGTATGAGTTTCGTTGATATGTCGTATCTGAAGAAGACGGATCTTGCCAACGGCTATATCACTTATCGCCGTCGCAAGACCGGTCAGCAGCTTACGATTGAGTGGACCAAGGAGATGCAGAGGATTCTCGACAAATATGAGGAGAACGGGAGTGATTACCTGCTCCCCATAATTCGTAAAGTGGGTGTGAATGATCGCTGTGTCTATCGCAACGTTGGCTACAACATCAACCATAATCTGAAGCGTATCGCTAAGAAAGTAGGGGTCTCGATACCGTTGACGCTGTATGTGGCCCGTCATAGCTGGGCATCGGTGGCCAAAGCCAAGGGTGTACCGGTGTCGGTGATATCCGAGGGTATGGGTCATGATAGCGAGACCACCACCCAGATTTATCTTGCCAGTCTTGACACCTCTATGGTTGACAAGGCCAATTCTCTTATCCTTAAAAGTCTTTAGCCTTATATTCCCTTTGCTTAGACTCTGTCATTAGACAGGCTTTCTTCCATAGTCGCTGATTAGTGCCAGACTTCAGTTAAAAACTTGCTCAGGATTATTCGTCAGTTATAAACTGGGGAATAATCCTATTTTATTAAATCCTGCAAATAGGGTAGGGAGGTGGTAGGATTACCACAACAAAAAATGATGATTCAACTGCACAGTTGAATCATCATTTTTTGTTGTGCTTTTTTCACAATCTCTTCCTTAGAGATTGTGATGAAAAATAAAATATTATAATTCAGCGTCTTAAATTTAAATATTTTTTAACTTGCAAAACAAAATCACGGCTTTTCATCTTCTGCGTAAAATATAACAATAGAAAAATTAAGAGCTAATTTGGTAATATTTAATTTATTTAATAATTTTGTAATA
>CAMWZE010000007.1 GCA_947178685.1 uncultured Porphyromonadaceae bacterium | reverse complement strand
CTTGGAGAGGGTTGCTGGGTAGGCATGGATTTCGGTCAACCGGTTCGTCCTGCGAAGATCACCTATCTCGGTCGTGGTGACGGAAATAGCATCGAGAAGGGAGATCTCTACGAGTTATCCTACTTTAAGGATGGCGGATGGCGGAGTCTCGGTCAGAAGAGAGCAACTGAGGGACAGCTGATTTTTTACGGTGTGCCAAAGAATGCACTGCTATACCTTCGTGACCTCACCAAAGGTCACGAAGACCGTATATTCACCTATGAGAACGGGCAACAGGTATGGAGATAAATCTGAGTTATCCATAATTTTAGATAATCACACTATAGATATATGCACTCTTCCAATCTCCAGATTTCACTGCTTGACGGGATTTACTCCCGTCTTTTTGCAAAAGCTTCTCTTCTCGAAAATAAGGAATCGGTAACTCCCCAACAGAATATGGTCGGAGAATTCCGCACCGAAGGATTATTCTCGGAAATGGAACAATGGATAAACCTCAACAACCGTAATTGGATGAGCCGTCTTGACAAAGCTTGTCCATATCTTACTCCGGCTGACCGTCAGCTCGTAATCCTGCTCTACCTCGGATTCTCTTCCACCTCCATCGCTTTTCTTACCGGCCGACCATCAAAACAAGCGGTGTACACTGCAAGATGTCGGCTGAGAAAACGGCTCTTATCAGCCAACCATGAAATCATACCTGATATGCTTGCCACTCTCAACCTCTAACGAATCCTTCAAAAGTAATGACTGTCTGGTATAGGTGTCAATACTTTAAATCATATCCGTGGTGTCTGTCAGGATGGCGAGGAAAAGGGTCGTGCCGAAACGAAGCTACGGATTGCAAGATGTACGCCGAAGCCTTATTGTATTCAGTATCGCCAAAATTGTACAAAGGGTTGCCAATGCTTCTCCGGACAATGCAAAGTCTTGATTTTGCCATACTTCATTCACCTGAATAATAAAAATTTTAGCTAACTTTACGATAATTTTCCATGCGATACTATCTCCATACACCCACACCCTCCTCCAAAACATAAAAACATACATATGCGTAAGCATTATAAATCTTCATTTACTCCTGTCTTCACCATACTGATTATGGTGCTGATGGCGTGTACACGCCACACATCTGACCCAAGGCTCCTTGCCATTAACCGGACTATAGAGGAGAGTCCTAACAAGGCTCTCTCAGAACTCAAAAAGATAAATCCGGATTCCCTTGACAAAGATTCCCGTCACATTAGGGATCTCCTCATCATAAAGGCTTCCGATAAAGCATACATCACCCATACCTCCGACAGCCTTATCCTTGATGTTCTGGATTATTTCGAATCTCATAAGGAAGACCCGTACTACCCCGAAGCACTATATTACGGTGGACGTGTTTACTCCGACCTCGGAGATCTACCCACAGCCCTTGATTTCTTTCGGAAAGCTGCCGATAATCTACCCGTTAGTAACGACCACCTTAAATTCAGAGCAAATATACTAAGCCAAACAGGAAATATTTTAAATAGGTTGAGATTGCATGATGAAGCCAACACGTATCTGACAGAGGTCGTGGATATTGATCATAACCTGAAGGACACATCAACCCTACCGGAAGACGTTATGGCTTTAGTCTACAACCATATCTATAATAATAATTTCTCTCTTGCAAACAATCTTATTGTCGAGACGTTAAAAAACGACGGCCTGCCGGAAGAGAAAAGACGGAATTTATTTGTGCTTCTCGCAGTAACCAAGTACAAAACCGAAAATATTAATGAGGCTTTACGTATTATCCAGAATGAAGGGAAAGCCTTAACTAATGATGAATCGAGTGATATATTAGCTTATAGGGCACAAATTTATTACAGAGCCGGGATGCTTGATTCCGCTTATGTAATGGCTAAAAGGCTTATACACCACCCGGAATATATAAACAAAAGAATCGGCTACCGTATCCTTATCTCTCCCGAGATACGACCGAGAATTCCCATTGATTCTTTAAATACTTACATCGATGAGTACTCGGATGGCATGGAATCATATCTGGATGAGAATGCCAATCAAGCCGCCCTAATGCAGCAGACTAGCTATAATTATTCAAAACACGTAAAGAGTCAGGAAGAGACATCACAAGTAAACTCAAGTCTTATTAAATGGGTACTTTCTCTCGCATTTCTGCTACTGATTTCAAATACTTTATCTTTTCTATGCTTTGGTAGGCAGCGAAAAAAAATTCGATTATTGCGACATACGCTTGAGGATCTATCCCATCATAAGGAGCAGGAGATTACATCATTACGGCAGAAACTTAAAGACATATCGGATCGTAAGGATAAGGAAGCGGGTGCTCTAAATCGTCAACTTGTCGAACAGTCAAATCAGAAGAATGAGGAGATTGCCGTTCTCAGACAAAAGATTATGGAGTTATCCGAAAGTAAAAATGGAAACACCCCGGATAACGGCTATACAGAAAAAACAAATCCCCTTATCTTAAATAACGCTGATCCAACAGGCATGCATCCTGCTTCATCGGTCAATAACCGACCCTCCATCAATGAACTGCGATCTGATATAAAAAATAAACTAAAGACTTTCATTGACAATAATGAGGAATTGCCTGCAATCCCTTCAGAAATTCTAAACTCAAATATATACAGTTTTATTCAATCAAGGTTAAACGATAAAAAGCCAATTAAGGATGACGATGATAGTTGGGAACAGATTCGGAATCTGATCACCACGATATCTCCAGAATTTATCAAAACGATTAACATGCTATCAGGTGGAAATCTTTCCTCCTTGGAACTTCAAACCGTACTCCTCATACGTTTAGGTATGCAGCCACAACAGTTAGCTACTCTTACAAACAGAGGCAAGAGTACTATGGTGGCAAGAAGAAAAGCGATAAGCAAGAAGATACTTGACGAAGAAATTGCCCCTCAGAATCTGGATATTTTGATTAGGATCCTGTAGCCCTATAATATTTTCTTTTGAATAACCAAAAATATTCAGGTGCAAAAATAGTTCAAAAATCACCTGATATGCTTGTCACTCTCAACCTCGACTGAAACGATGTGGTTGAGGGTGGCATTTGTCAATCTCCGGGGAATTCAATTTGGGGAATTTTTGGCCTTTTGTTAAATTTTTTCAAAAAGCTGAGAAAATTTTCTGTTTTTAATTGGAATTTTAACTAACTTTACAGTCAAATTGAATTCAGATGGAAAAGGAGGAGTTACCTTATCACATACCGGCTCTTCTGCCGGAGACTTTGAAATTGCTGGATATCCGTCCCGACGGAACGTATGTTGATGTTACTTTCGGGGGCGGTGGCCATTCGCGTGCAATTATAAAAGCCCTTGATGATAATGGCAGGCTCCTGTCGTTCGATCGCGATATGGATGCGTTCCGCAACCGTATCGACGACCACAGATTCACTTTCGTACATTCCAACTTCAGATATATCGAAAACTTCCTGCGATTCCACAATATTGACAAGGTTGACGGTATCCTTGCCGACCTCGGAGTTAGTTTTCACCATTTCGATGATCCTGAAAGAGGTTTCTCTTTCAGGAATGACGCACCTCTTGACATGCGTATGAACCGTAAGGGTCTGCGTTCGGCTGCCGATATTCTCTCTGATATTTCCGAAGCCGATCTCAAGACAGCCCTATACGCGTATGCAGATCTTAAACGCCCGGGGAATGTGGCCAAGGCTATCATTGCCGCCCGTGACACTCAACCAATCGACACTACCTTCCGTCTCGCCGAGGCAGTCCGCAAGGCCATTGACCCTCGCCAGGAAAAGAAGGAGTTGGCTCAGGTGTTTCAGACCCTGCGTATCCTCACAAACGATGAGATGGCCGACCTGCGTCAATTCCTCTCATCCTCACTGAAGGTGATCCGCCCCGGAGGACGTCTTGCAATACTTACATATCACTCTGTGGAAGACCGCATGGTGAAGAATTTCATGAAGACAGGCAACGTTGAAGGGATAGAGACTAAAGACTTCTTCGGTAAGGTCTCCACTCCCTGGAAGCTCATAACACGCCGTCCTGTCGAGGCTTCTCCCGAAGAGGTGGAACGTAATCCACGCGCGAGAAGCGCGAAGCTGAGAGTGGCCGAACGTTTGCCTGATGATGAATGACATAAATATCCTGATCCTGATTCATTGATATAAAACATTTATTTTATCTTCATCTCTTTACTCTCCCTGAACATGTTTGGATCAAGCAAAAAAAAGAAAAACGACAACGACAACAACAAAAAGTCTAAAAAATCACATGCAACCACCTGGATCTCCGATGTGAGATACGGACGATCTCTCTCCGTGGAATTTTTCAAGAGAAACGCATGGCTCCTGATGATTATAGTGGTGTCTATGCTCGCTTTGATGGGACTCCGATACAAGACTAAAACCAAAATGGAGGAGATTAAACGGCTCACTACAGAACTTCAGATTGCCGAAAGCTCTAAACTCCAGGAAAAGGCGGCATATATGTCTCTTATCCGTGAAACCGAGATGAGACGGCTCGTGGAGGAGAACGGACTCGGTCTCGAGTTCCAGGAACAGCCCCCTTTTGAACTGATTCTCGAAAAAGACTGACTTAACTTTATCTCCCTCCACAATGAAGCAGAACAATAAAAACCATATACTTTTCCGATACGGCCTTATCATTATGGCCTTCCTCATTTTCTCGGCCGGTATAGTCTGGAAACTTTTCCAAACTACCGTGGTCGACGCCGCCGCTTGGAACGAACGGGCTCACAAGGAATTGTCGCGTACAACTGTCATAGCGCCTGAACGTGGAAATATACTCGCTTCCAACGGCAACATTCTCGCATGCAACCTGAAGGTTTACGACATTAAGCTCGACCTCCGCCACAACAAGGTGATGAAGGAAACCAATATCCCTTGGGCTAAGATCGACAGTCTCGCCGACTCGCTCGACTATTATTTCCCGCGTGTGAGGAAACTTAACCAGCACCCTGACACTTTCAAGAAATATTCCTGGCACACACGCCTGAAAAAGGAGTTTGAAAAGGATCCCGACAAAAGGCCCCGCGCTCTGCGCCTCGCTGCCAAAAAGACCCTCGAAGACTTCAAGATGATACGCAACTTCCCTTACCTCAAAGATTTCAAGGGAAGCGGATACAGAATCCCGGTCTATAAGGAGGAGAAGAATGTCAGAATTTATCCTTACGGCAGAATGGCTTACCGTAGCATCGGGCGCGTTAACGAAAACCAGAATACCGGTGAGTTTCACGGATACTCCGGGCTGGAGAAAGACCTTGACTCTCTCCTTTACGGACAGCCGGGTCTCTCAAAGAAGGTGGCTCTCACTTCCGGCATCTCTAATTGGGTGGCGCAGGATCCGGTGAGATGATTCGACATTCACACCACCATCGACATCGACCTTCAGGATATGCTTGAAGAGGAACTTTACAATATCTGCTCCGAATCAAGAGCCGAATGGGGAACTGCCATTCTAATGGAGGTGGCAACCGGAGAGATTAAAGCTATCTCAAATATCGAGCTCCTCAAAGACGGCACTTACGGTGAGGCTCTGAACCGGGCCGTGCTACCTTTCGAACCGGGTTCGGTGATGAAACCGATCTCTCTGATGATCGCTTTCGAGGATGGTCTCGTGAGAAGCGTCAACGAAATGGTGGATTGTTCCCCTTTCCAGCGCACTTCCGATCCTCACGCCCCATCTGTAAAAAACATGAAGCAGGTGATCGAGATGTCGTCGAATACGGGTATCGCCAGGGTAATATTCCGTGGCTATGAGAGCAACCCTGCCGCCTTCCATGAGCGTCTCTCCTCTATCGGGTTCTTCGAACCGATGCATTCCGGTATTGCCGGAGAGTGTATCCCCCGCATACGCAAGCTTCTCCCCAAAGACAGCCGTGGCAACAACATCACGATGACATCGCGCCATCTTGACCTCGCCCGTCAGGCATATGGCTACAACACGGAGATTCCGCCGCTTTACACACTTTCCATCTATAACGCAATTGCTAACGGTGGCCGGTATGTGCGTCCTCATCTCGTTAGCTCGCTCCTAAATGAGGAGGGTCGTGACTCAGTGCTTCCGATTGACTATATCCGCGACCGTATCTGCTCGGAGGAGACGGCCAAGAAGGTGAAGATCTGCCTCCGCGAAGTGGTGTGGGGGGAACATGGAACCGCACGCGCTGTGCGCGACGACCGCGTGGAAGTGGTTGGCAAGACAGGAACGGCTTACCCCGTTGAGAAGGGGTCTTACAACCTCTCAAAACGCCGATATGCTTTCGCCGGTTTCTTCCCTTACGACAAACCGAAATATTCCTGCATGGCTCTCGTGCTCGGGCCCGCCGGCACAAGCGCCAACCGAACATCCGGACAGGTGGTGAAGAATATGGCTGTAAAAATGTTCTCCCGCGGACTGCTAAACAATACATCCACGTTCACATCTACCAGAATACCTTCTCAACCGGTGTTCTGCGCCTCTGAAAAATATGAACCCGGTAAGCTGATCTCTTCTCTCGGAATCACCGGTGCCCGCAAGGCCAAGGCCGTGGCCGCAAGCGACAGCGCTTATCTCGACATTGTGCCTAACGTAATCGGATATGACGCCCCGTCGGCTGTGAAGATTCTCGAGAGCCGTGGCCTTTCCGTTCAGCTAAAGGGAACCGGGCGCGTGGTGTGGCAGTCGCTCCCGAAAGGGGCGGCCGCAAAACCGGGGGGGAAGATTACACTCAACCTGAAGGTCTGACCTTAACCGGCTATATGAATTTTGTATTTTAAATTATCACATCCTCATATGACAGCAAAACTATCAAGTCTTCTCAAAGATCTCGACATATTATCGATAATCGGAGAAACCGACAAGAATATCCTCTCTCTTGAAAGTGATTCACGTAAAGTGGAGAAAGACGGCCTTTTCGTGGCCGTAAAGGGAGTCACCAACGATGGTCACAAGTATATCCCTGTCGTGGCAAGCGCTCACGTAGGCGCAATTGTCTGCGAGGAGATCCCCTCTACTTTGGCTAAGGGTGTCACCTACATACAGGTGCCTGACTCGGCAGAGGCGCTCGGACGTCTCGCCTCTGCATGGTATGGCTACCCTTCTCGCCATCTGAAGCTCGTGGGGGTCACCGGCACCAACGGCAAGACCACCACGGCCACCCTGCTCTATGAGATGGCAAGGCTCGAGGGTTATAAGGCGGGTCTGCTATCAACTGTCTGCAATTATATCGGCGACCGTGCCGTGCCTTCCACCCACACCACCCCCGACCCTCTCTCGCTCAACTCTCTGCTTGCCGACATGGTGAACGAGGGGTGTGAATATGCTTTCATGGAAGTCTCAAGCCACTCTACGGCTCAGAAACGTGTGGCCGGATTACATTTCGCCGGCGGAATATTCACCAACCTTACACGTGACCACCTCGACTATCATGGCACTGTCGAGAACTATATGAACGCTAAGAAGGCCTTCTTTGATATGCTCCCTCCTACGGCTTTCGCCCTAACAAATGCCGACGACCGTTGCGGAGCCTACATGGTGCAGAATACTCCTGCAAAGGTCTACACCTATTCCTTGCGTTCCGATGCCGACTTCCGCGGACAGGTGCTCGAGACCCGACTTGACGGCACTCTCATGCTCCTTAACCGCCGTGAGGTGGAGGTGCGCTTCACCGGTCGTTTCAACGCATATAACCTGACCGACGTTTACGGGGCTTCAATTCTATCCGGTTTCGACCCCGAAGAGGTGCTCGTAAACATGAGCCGCCTCGTGCCTGTGGCCGGGCGATTCCAGCCGTTCCTCTCCCAAGACGGAGTGGCGGCAATCGTTGACTATGCCCACACTCCCGACGCTCTCGTAAACGTGCTTGACACCATAAGGGAAATTGTCGGCAACGACGGTGAGATCATTACCGTAGTGGGTGCCGGTGGAAACCGCGACCATGGTAAGCGGCCGATGATGGCACAGGAGGCTGTGTGCCGATCCGACTATCTCATCCTAACCAGCGACAACCCGCGCAACGAGGTGCCTGAGGAGATTATTGCCGACATGCGTGCCGGACTAAGCTCCGAGGAACTCAAACGCACCGAATGTATCACCGACCGTCGTGAGGCTATCCGTGAGGCTATCAAAAGGGCTAAACCCGGCACAGTGGTGCTCGTGGCCGGAAAGGGGCATGAGACTTATCAGGAGGTGAAGGGGGTACGCCATCATTTCGACGACCGTGAGGAGGTGAAGGAGGCGCTCGCAATGAGATAACCCTCAGACATCTCCATAAACCACTTGATGACGATAAGTGTAACATACTCAAGCCTAAAAGAGACAAAAGCGTAATTTACTGCGACAATGTTTTACGAATTGTTCAAATACATACAGGGAGCCGATCTTCCGGGGCTCCGTCTGATGGACTACATCACCTTCCGAGCCGGAGCCGCTTTCACAATTGCTATGCTCATAGCCCTGATATACGGTCGCGACATTATCCACCGTCTGCAACGAATGCAGGTCGGGGAGGTGGTGCGAAATCTCGGGCTCGAAGGACAGATGAGCAAGACCGGTACCCCTACCATGGGTGGGGTGATCATTATTCTCTCAATAATGGTGCCTTGTCTGCTCATTGGCAACCTCTCAAATATCTATATGATCCTCATGCTTGTGGCAACGATGTGGATGGGATCAATAGGATTCCTCGACGATTACCGTAAGCTCAAATATCATAATAAGGATGGACTGAAGGGTAAATACAAGGTGATCGGTCAGATCGGTCTCGGGCTCCTCGTCGGCCTTACAATGTGGCTCTCTCCCGACATCGTGATGAGTGAGAATATGGAGATCGTCAACAAGATCAACAACCAGACGGAGATAGTACACTCCCTCACAACCGTGAAGTCGCCACAGACAACCATACCGTTTGTGAAGAACAACAACTTCAACTATGAGTGGCTCACATCATGGGTGAGCGACCCCTCGGCTGCCGAGACGCTCGGATGGCTCGTGTTTGTGCTCGTAGTTATCATTGTGGTCACGGCCGTGAGCAACGGAGCAAACCTCACCGACGGTCTCGACGGTCTCTGCGCCGGCACTTCGGCAATTATCGGAGTGGCCCTGGCCATAATGGCTTATCTCGGCGGCAACGTGATATATTCGGGCTATCTGAATATCATGTATATTCCCGGAAGCGAGGAACTGGTGGTGTATGCGGCCGCTTTTATCGGAGCCTTGGTGGGATTCCTATGGTATAACGCCTTCCCGGCACAGGTTTTCATGGGCGACACCGGCAGCCTCACGCTCGGCGGTATTCTCGCTGTATATGCAATATTAATCCGTAAGGAGCTTCTGATACCCCTGCTCTGTCTCATATTCTTCATTGAAGATCTATCCGTGATAATGCAGGTGGGCTATTTCAAATACACCAAGAGGAAGCATGGCGAGGGACGGAGAATCTTTAAGATGACACCGCTACACCATCATTTCCAGAAAGCCGGCGACGGCTCCGTGAAGTGTCTTATAAACTTCCCGAAAAATCCGGTGCCGGAGTCGAAAATTGTGGTGAGGTTCTGGATTGTGGGAATACTCCTCGCCGCCCTCACTTTCGTAACCTTGAAACTGCGATAATGCAAACAGTCTGCCTCACTTGTGGGCGACTGCCAAATATGAAGTTATAATAATTATATAATGTCTGTAAATAAACATAATATCGATCTCAGCGTGCGTCTGGTGGTGCTCGGAGGAGGTGAAAGCGGCGCCGGTGCCGCTGTGCTCGGAAAAGTGAAGGGGATGGACGTGTTCCTCTCCGACATGGGCACAATCCCGGCCAAATACAAACAGCTCCTCGACTCTTACGGAATACCATATGAGGAGGGACAACACACTGAGGAGCTTATTCTCAATGCCGACGTGGTGGTAAAAAGCCCCGGCATACCTCCCTACGCACCCATGGTGGAGAAGATTGTCGCAAAATCGATTCCGGTGCTCTCTGAGATTGAGTTTGCCGCCGGTTTCACTGATTCGAGAATGGTTTGCATCACCGGCTCGAATGGCAAGACCACTACCACCCTCCTCACCTACCATATCCTCCGCAAGGCCGGTATCGATGTCGGGTTGGCCGGCAATGTCGGCAAGAGCCTCGCGCTACAGGTGGCGGTCGACCCTCACGACACTTATGTGATCGAGCTCTCAAGTTTCCAGCTTGAGAACATGTATCGGTTTAAGGCGAACATTGCCGTGATCATGAACATCACCCCCGACCACATGGACCGTTACGATCATAAGATGGAGAACTATGTGGCCGCCAAATTCCGGATACTCCAGAATCAGACAAAAGACGACTACTTCGTCTATTGGCAGGACGATCCCATAATCCGCCGACAGATCGAGCAGGTGCAGAGTGAGGCTCTGCAGCTCCCCTTCGGAATGGAGAGAGAGGATGGAAGCGCGGCATGGGTGGAGGATGGAATCGTGCATTTCGCCACCCCCGGTGAAGTGTGGGAGGTGCCTCGCAACCGTCTTGCCCTTCCGGGTCTCCATAACCTCTACAACTCTATGGCCGCCGGCATCTCCGCCTCTGTGCTCAAGATACGCAAGGAGAATATCCGTGAGGCTCTCGAGGATTTCGAGGCCGTGGAACATCGTCTTGAATATGTGGCTACAGTCGACGGTGTGCGTTACGTCAACGACAGCAAAGCCACCAACGTCAACTCCACCTGGTATGCCCTCGAAAGCATGACAACACCCACAGTGCTGATACTCGGCGGTAAGGACAAAGGCAACGACTATTCAGAAATCGAGCCTCTCGTAAAGGAGAAGGTAAAGGCCATTGTCTGCATGGGGCTTCACAATGAGAAGCTGCTCGAATTCTTCTCGGGGAAAGTGGCGGCCATTGCCGACACCCACTCGCTCGAAGATGCCCTCGCCGAATGTCGCCGGCTCGCCACAGAGGGCGACACAGTGCTCCTGTCTCCCTGCTGTGCCAGCTTCGACCTCTTCAAAAGCTACGAAGACCGTGGCGACCGGTTCAAGGCTGCCGTAAAGGGGATGCTCTGAACCAACTCCGCGTGTGACTCACATGAATATAAACTCTCTCAACAATCCATAATAAAGTGACAAACGACCGAATGGCTCCCGCTGCAGAGGGAGTGACAATCAAGAATACAATCGACGGTGTCGTTGCCGAGGCTGAGGTGCAGGCCAAACCACAACGCCAACGCGCAGCGCGACCCCAGAAGTCTGACCCCTATCTCTGGGGCATATACATAATGTTGCTCATGGCATCCGTGATTGAGCTCTTCTCAGCCTCCAGCTCTGAGGTGTCGGGTGCTAACGTATACATGCCTCTGATCCGACACACCATATTCCTTGTGATCGGACTCGGAATCGTGCTTAGTTTCCAGAAGACCCATTACATCTATTTCAGCAGGCTTGCATGGTTCTGTGCGATAGTATCTCTCGGTCTGTTGTTGCTCTCCAACTTCATCGGAGTGGAGATCAACGGTGCCCAGCGTGCCATCCGAATAGCCGGATTTACCCTTCAACCACCGGAAATCGTAAAACTCACGGTGGTGGTGGTGCTCGCACGTATCCTTGGCCAGCATCAGGAGGTGAGAGGTGTCACTAACCAAGGTGTGATCCAAGCTGCCGGAGTGGCAGTGCTATTCGGCGCCTTGCTATGGAAAAACGGCCTCACCAACACTATACTTCTCTTCGGAGTGAGCTTGTCGATGTTCTTGATCGGTGGTATGAAATGGAAAAAATTCGGTCTCGTATTGCTTGTCTACGGCCTTTGTGCCGGAGCTTTGGTTGGCCTTAAATATACCGGCAGTTCCTCCGGTGAATTCGAGAAGGTCGGTGAGACCACAGCCGTGGCCTCAACCTCCGAGAAAAGTGGAGAGGGACGTGCCGATACACATAAAGGCCGCATCTCCCGATTCCTCGCCGGTGTCTCGCCCGAAGATCCTATCACCGATGAGAACCGTCAGGTGATATTCGCAAAGATTTCGCAGGCCAACGGTGGTCTCGTGGGTCAAGGCCCGGGCAACTCCCGCGAAAGCGCGCGTCTCCCCCTCGCATTCTCCGACTATATCTTCTCAATCATCGTGGAAGACACCGGCTTCGTCGGGGGACTGTTCCTTCTGATTCTATATCTCTCGCTGCTGGCGCGGGCCGGACGCATCGCCTACATGTGCCGACGGGCATTCCCGGCATTCCTCATAATGGGTTGTGCCGTACTTATAGTGTTCCAGGCTCTCGTACATATGGCCATCGTAACAGGTCTCTTCCCTGTGAGCGGACAGCCTCTCCCCTTCATATCGAAGGGTGGTACGTCAATTCTCGTCATGTCGGCGGCTTTGGGCATAATGCTCTCTGTGAGCCGATTTGCCGTCACAACAGCCGACAAGAAACAGATAAAAGCCGAACTAAAGGAACTGCCTGAAGAGATGCAGGCAGCCAACTTCTCCAACCAATCCCAAAAGAAATGACAACACAGCTTGACTCCAACGGTGGAAATTCCGCTCATGCACGTCGCCCAAGAGTAGTGATCAGCGGAGGCGGCACCGGCGGACATATTTTCCCGGCTCTTTCCATTGCCGACGCTCTCCGCAGACGTCTTAACGCCGATATTCTCTTCGTAGGGGCTGAAAACCGTATGGAGATGACACGTGTGCCCGAAGCCGGATATAAAATCATCGGGCTCCCTGTGGCCGGATTCGACCGCAAGCGCATTTGGCGCAACTTCGGCGTCCTCTTGAAGCTTTTCAAGAGCCTGAGACTCGCCCGCAAGATAATACGCGACTTCAAGCCTGACATAGCCATCGGAGTGGGAGGATATGCCTCGGGACCGATGCTCAAAGCCGCCCAGAAAGCCGGAATACCGACTCTGCTCCAGGAGCAGAATTCTTATGCCGGGGTCACCAACAAGCTTCTCGGAGAGAAAGCCGGACGCATATGTGTGGCCTACCACAATATGGAGAAATTCTTCCCGGCCGAGAAAATCGTGAAGACCGGCAATCCCATCCGTGAAGCTCTCCTCGGCAATCATATGACCACGGCTCAAGCCCGTGAGTCTTTCGGTCTTGATCCGCGACGTCCTACCCTCCTGGTGGTGGGCGGGAGCCTCGGAGCCCTCACCATCAACGAAAGCCTTGAGGCCGGAATCGGACGTCTGGCCGACAATGGCATTCAGGTGATTTGGCAGACAGGAAAGAATTTCGGCAATCGGGGGCCTTTGGCCGTGAAAGGAAGAAAGGGGATCGTGGTGACTCCTTTCATCTCCAACATGGCTGCCGCCTATCAAGCCGCCGACCTCGTGATCGGACGTGCCGGCGCCGGTTCTATCTCGGAATTTCAGGTGCTCGGGAAACCCGTCATACTCGTTCCATCCCCCAATGTGGCGGAAGACCACCAGACCCATAATGCCCGTGCCCTCTCCGATGTCGGGGCAGCCGTGCTCGTGACCGATGCCGACGCCCGGCAGACCCTCATCGACGAGACACTCCGACTTATGGCCGACAATAAGGCCCGGGAGGAGATGAGCAAAAGAATAAAAGAGATGGCAATCACCGACAGCGACTCAAGGATAGCTGATGAAGTGTGCCGTCTGCTTAACATAAAATAATCTGCGAACGCAACTCAACCCGGCCACAGCAGCCCACTTAAAACAAAACAATGAACAACACAAAAGCCGGTCGTCCCGCCGATGCTCCTTTCTCCAACCTCTACTTCGTAGGGGCCGGAGGAATAGGGATGGCCAACCTGGAGCGATATTTCCTCAGCAAAGGCCACAAAGTGGCCGGTTATGACCGCACGCCATCCGCGCTCACCGATGCTTTGAGCCGGGAGGGCGTGGAGATCACATTCAACGATACTCCCGACGAGATCCCGGAGAGATTCCGCGATCCCGCCAACACTCTTGTGGTTTACACTCCGGCCGTGCCCGACGACAGCCCAATACTCACCTGGTTTCGCAACAACGGATTCGAGGTGGTGAAACGTGCCGCCCTACTCGGCAAGATCACACGCACAACCTCGGCAATATGCATAGCCGGATCACACGGCAAGACCACCACCTGCTCCATGACGGCAAACATACTCCGCGAATCGGCCATAGGCTGCAACGCATTCTTAGGCGGAATACTGCGAAACACAGGCAGCAACCTCGTGATTTGCGAAGGCTCGGAGTGGTCGGTGATAGAGGCCGATGAATACGACCGCTCATTCCATCATCTCTCCCCCACCATAGCGGTGGTGACATCCACCGACCCCGACCATCTTGACATATATGGCGACGAGGCCGGATATCTTGAGGGATTCTCAAAGTTTACCTCGCTTATACGCCCCGGAGGTCTTCTCCTGCTTCATACGGGACTTAAGATGCAACCTGCCACACAGGAGGGTGTGACTGTGCAGACGTATAGCGGCCATGACGAAGGCGACTGGCATGCCGAGGATATCACCTTCGGCGACGGCACTCTCAGCTTCACCCTCATAGGGCCCGATGTGCGTATCCCCGACATCCGGTTGGGTGTGCCGGTAGAGATCAATATCGACAATGCCGTGGCAGCGGCGGCAGCCTCTCTGTCGGCCGGTGCCACCCCGGAAGATGTGCGTCGTGGCATTGCCACATTCAGGGGTGCAAAACGGCGTTTTGAGATAATCCGCGATGGCAAGGATGGAGGCACCGTGCTCATTGACGACTATGCCCACAGCCCCAACGAAGTGGCGGCATCCATCACCTCTGTGAGGAAGCTCTACCCCGGGCGCCGGATATCAGTTATTTTCCAGCCACACCTCTACACCCGCACCCGTGATTTCGCCACAGAGTTTGCAGATGCGCTCTCCAAAGCCGACGAAGTAATAATGCCGGAGATATATCCGGCACGCGAACTTCCGATAGAGGGAGTCACCACCGATATTATCCTCGACAAGGTTAAGGCTGTAAATAAATGTTATTGTGAGCGAAAAGATTTGCTAAATCTGATAAAAAATAGTAATTTTGAAATCTTAATGACGTTAGGAGCCGCCGACATCGACCGGTTGCTCCCGGCTATCAGTAGCATATTAGACCATCGGTAAGAAAGGACACCATGCGCAAGACACTCCTTAAATGGTTGATTCTCACCTCTCTGTTTGCCTACATCGCTTGTATGACGATATGGGCTCGCGGAGAGGCGGCGAAGCTTAGGTGTACCGGTATCGAGGTCTCGATCGAATCGGTGGCCAAAGCTGAATCGGTCACTGAAACGGGCGTATTGGAGGAATTCGCGAAATTTCCGAAAAAAAATATCTGCTCTCCTTGCAATGCGCTCAGCACCCTCGAAATCGAGCATTAC
>CAMWZE010000006.1 GCA_947178685.1 uncultured Porphyromonadaceae bacterium | reverse complement strand
TCGCAACTTTTCCTAAGGAAATTTGTTATTTTAATAAAATAGTCGTAACTTTGCAATATAATCAGCTCATCAACCACGTAGTTGAAGAAGTTACGGAGGCGGCTTTAAAAGTTAGCCTCTCGCTTTTTTATGGATTCCTGTACATATTCCGGGCGAAGACCATTCACCTATTCCGGTGATATCTGTTCATTCAGTGGGGCTGTGTCAAATTACAACACAACTCTTATAATATTGATACTATGAAATCAACAAAAGTTATAATAGTTCATCTGATTGGAAAGCGTAAGTCTTACGCGTTTGGATCTATCGTCGCTATATTTCATCACTTGTCTACGGAAGATGTTGGCTGCGGATATGGATATTTGCGCCGAGCCGGTTTATCGGGAAGCGGTACTGTCGTAACAAAAAAGGCCATTATCCAACAGCCTACACTACTGATTGTTCCGAGAAATAATAATCCTACTAAGGAATGATATTTTTTGCCCATGCAGGAAGTTCATCGACATACATCTTTTCTATATTCCCATTGCTAAGTCTGAATTGAATCTGTGCGTCCCGGTCATTTACCGAGTTATCATAGACATACAAACGATCAACCACACGAGCTATAATCTCGCAGTTCTCTATAGATTTAGTATATCGTGATATTATCTTCTTGATGGGGACGTCATGACCACCTTCCATGACTCTCTTTGCTATCCGAGAGGCATTGATAGACGGGTGACTTGTGGATATAAAGAATACTCTGATAAAGAATCCGGCTTCCTTTGCACGGATAAGAAAGTCTATCTTGTCTTCCGCGGAGAAGACAGTCTCAAATACAAAACTTATCTTATCGCGAAGACATTGCTCACGCCATTCGGCACAATAGTTAGCAGCCTGGAGGACTGCCTCCCGAGAGTTCCAGTCTCCGAACTTATCATTTGCGACTTGATCCGGATTGATATAGACAGTCCCATCAGCCCATTCGTGGTGAAGAAACTTCCGGGTCACGGAAGTTTTACCCGAACCGTTTGGCCCGGCTATCACTATAAGTTCCGGTTTTCTTCCAGCCTTAACCATTTATCACACTGTTTATACGTTCAGCCCACTTTGCTTTTTTAGCTTCAGCATTTTTTCTCATTTCAGTGAAATAAGCGGCGGTAGCCTGTTCCTGACGCTTCTTCGCATCAGCAGCAACCTCCTTCATAATCTGCGCCAACATCTCATCACTCGGTTCTTCACCGGAAGTGAAACGATATGAGTTCATCTTCTGTTCTGACATAATCAATCCCTTTTATTTGAGTACAAATATACTAAATTTTTGGAGAAGTAAAAGAATTATCCTCCCTTAAAGTTACATTTCTTGACTTATGAAAAATTGAGTCTTGGCAGGGGGCGTTTTTTCGCGCAAAGTTACAGTGTTGTAATCGGTAATATTGCATCCACAAAAAATGGTAAAAATCAATGTATGAGTATCGCCGATACTCATACAAAAAGTTAGAAGTCCGACAAGCTGTCGGAGTTTTGCTATGGTGGAATATTAATAAGCTGATTGCTAAACTCGGTGATGATGACGAGACAATCCGAAACGCCAGCGAGCGATCGATTCACATCGACCGCTCGCTGAATGTTTTCCATAATACTTTTCAAACTAACCTAACATCATGAAACAAGTAAATCTGATTTTCTTTCTTATCATCCGATTTACGATATTATAACATCGTCATGAGTTAGATGGTTCACTCAATTCAAAATTTTTTTTGATTATCCTCAATAATCAAAAAAATTGGATGGTGGTAGTTAGTTGAGTTGGGAGAGGATGCGGGTGGCTTCCAGACACATGCGGGAGTTGTGGTAGGGACATTTCCAGAAGCCGGCTTTATCGTCATCTCGATTGATGGTGCCATCGGCCTTACGCGACCAATACCATTCTCCTGCGGGATCAACGAGATTATCGGCGATGTAGCGCCAGCTTTGCCATGACTTGTCAAGCCACTTTTCCATCTCTTTCGAAGAGGGTTCGGAGTGGAAGCGGGCCAAATAAAGCTGGCCAATAACGTTTTCTGCCTGCACCCACCAATGACGGTCGGCATCAAGAGTGCCATCTTCATGAAGTTCGTATACCATGCTGCCATCCTCTTTACGTCCTTCAAGAGCAGCCAGTGCTATTCTCGCTGTATGGGAGAGAGCTTTTTGATAAAGCTCCGTGTCGCCAATCACTTCTGCTGTCTCAAGCAACAGCCATGAAGCCTCTATGTCATGGCCATATGATTCGGCATCGTTGTATTTCTGCCATTCGTCATCGAAGAAGAGAGTGAGATGGTAGGTCTTGGGATGCTCGATGCGATCGAAGAAAATATTCAAAAGCGATGTGGTTGCCTCCGTCACACGGTCTACCTTTTCTTGATTAATCCCGGTGAGTTGATTCCTCTTTCGGAGAGCCCGCAGCAGGGCTGTGTAGCCTTCGAGGATGTGGAGGTGGGTGTTCATGGTCTTCGAGGCGTTGGCATCGTGGTCGCTGAGTCGCATGTCTTCTATCGGTTGCCAGTCGCGAGTGGAGGCTTCTATATAGCCTCCTTTCTCCATGTCACGCGCATGGTTCTCTATATCAAGGAAGAGGAGATATGCCGTATCGAGCGCCTCATCTTCGCCTGTCGCCAGATAATATTCCGAAAGACCGTAGATAGTGAACGCTATCGCATAATATTGCTTCTTACTGTCGAGAGGTTCACCATCGGAGCTGAGACTCCAGAAGACACCACCGAATTCTTTGTCGATGAAATGCGACATTATATATTCATAGGCATAACGGGCTTCCGTAAGATAATCGGGATTACGGGTGGCATTATATGCAGCTGAGAAGGTCCATAGTATCCTCGCATGGAGAATAGCTCCTTTGGGAGCATCGGCCACAAGAGTGTCATGACCGTCACGGCGACCGAAATAGCCGCCGCGAGGGTCTTTCATTCTCTCCATCCAGTAGGGCAGTATATTCTCCGAGAGATTGTCGAGAAGTTGCTTGCTGAATTCCTGTAACAGTTCTTTCTTTTCCATACCGTTATTCTGCAAAATTGATTTCAGGTTCGGCCACCGGTGACATACGTTGAGCCTTGAGTTTCTCTACAATGTGGTGCATCTCTTTGGAGCCAAGTGGATAGAGCCATACAATTATCAGTGAAAGCAATGCCACTCCGGCCGGGATAAAGGTCATAAGCATCCAAAGGCATGAGAGAGCACTCTCAGGCTGGGCTATCTCAAGCGACTGCACACCTTCGGGACGCTCCACATAGCCGGCGTAATTCAGTAGCCACATCACGGAAGCACCACCGATGGCACCACCGAATTTCTGGGCCATGGAGGCAGAGGAGAAGATGAGTCCGGTGGAGGCACTGCGTGTCTTTAGTTCGGAATAGTCGCTCACATCCGCATACATTGACCATACCAACGGCGACATGATTCCCGTGAGTACGGATATGAGTATCTGCAACAAAAGCATTAGCAGCAACCCTGCATTGGAGGCCGGGGAACAAGTGAAGAATATTACACTCAGAACCACGAGCAGTATGTCGACTGCAATGAAGGTGGGTTTCTTGCCGATTTTGGCCGTCACCGGCACTGCCAAGGCCACACCGATCATATTCGCTACTTCACCCACTCCAAGGAAGAGACCGGAGTAGAAAAGGAGTGAAAGAGTGAAGATGTGGATGTGCTGCTCGCCACCGATTACATCGGCAAAGAAGAAAGCCACCGTGGCCCCTCTGACGGTGCTGAAAAGATTGAAACATAATGACGCGCCATTGAGCAGCCACCAAGGTTTGTTAGTGACAAGGGCCTTGAGGTCGCTGCTGAGAGAGGCAGTGCAGACCGTGGAGAGTTTCTCACGGGTGAGACGGAAACAAAGCAGGAACAACACGAAGCAACACACGGCTATCACCATCATGGCCGCCTGCCAGCTCGACTGTAGGGAGAAACCGAAGCTGTCGCGGAACAAGCTGCACAAAGGATCCCATGCAAAAAGGGCTATGAAGGAGCCTCCATAAGCGAAAAACATTCGGAATGAGGAGAACACCGTCTTCTCCTGCGAGTTATCGGTCAAGACTCCCAGCATGGCACCGTATGGCACATTGATGCCGGTGTATACAGTCATCATCAGGATATAAGTGACATATGCCCACACCAATTTGGCACCATAACCCCAGTCGGGAGTAGTGAAAAGCAATATGCCGCATATGGAGAAGGGGGCGGCCACCCAAAGAAGGTAAGGGCGGTATTTACCCCAACGTGTCTTGGTGCGGTCGGCCATGATGCCCATCATAGGATCGCTGACAGCATCCCATATACGGGTTACGAGCAGGAGCACCCCTGTGTCGATAAGACTTATGCCAAAGATATTGGCATAGAAGAAAGGGAGATAGTAGCTGAATACTTTCCAGAACATGGATGACGCCATGTCGCCGAATCCGTATCCTATTTTTTCACTTAATGAAGCCATTGATAGATGTTAGATTTTGGTGAAGTTGTTCGGATCAATGATCTTGAGATTGGAATCGATAAGCCGGTTGAGCGTCTTTACCGATTCGCTCGTGGTGAGACCATCCTGCGGGGTATTGAAGCAGTAATCTACGAGACGATCAATCGTGGAGGTGGCTACGTGCATACGGGTGTCGGATGAAGCGTAATAGATAAACACCTTGCCGTCTTCGTCTGCAATCCATCCGTTGGCGAAAAGCACATTCATCACATCGCCTATATATTCATCACCAATCGGGGCCATAAAGTAGCCGCCGGGTGAGGCTATCTTTTTCCAAGGCTCCTCAAGAGAGGTCATGTAGAGATATAGCACATAACGGAGTCCGGAAGCACAACCTCTTACTCCGTGGGCGAGATGCAGCCAGCCACGTCGGGTCTTGATAGGGTGGGGGCCTTCACCATTCTTCACCTCCTTGATGGTGTGGTAATAACGGGAGTCGATTATAATCTCCTTATCTATCTCTGCATTACAGATATCGTCGACAAGAGCCCATCCGATGCCACCGCCACTGCCGGTGTCGATAAAGCCGTCCTGAGGACGGGTGTAAAGCGCATACTTACCATTTACGAACTCCGGATGAAGCACCACATTCCGCTGCTGCGACTTGCTTTTGAGGTCAGGGAGACGTTCCCAGTTCACGAGGTCTTTTGTGCGGGCAATGCCACAAGCCGCAGTGGCGGCAGAGAGGTCGCCGGGCTTGGAGTCATCATGACGCTCCACGCAGAAAAGGCCGTAGATCCAGCCATCTTCATGTCGGGTGAGGCGCATGTCGTAGACGTTGGTTGCCGGATTATCGGTGTCGGGCAAAGTGATCGGGTGAGGCCAGAAGCGGAAATTGTCGATACCTGTCGGACTCTCGGCGATGGCGAAAAATGATTTACGGTCGTTGCCTTCAACTCTAACCACAATCACATAATTGTCGCCCCATTTGATGGCGCCGGAGTTGAGAGTGGCATTGCAACCGATGCGCTCCATAAAGAAGGGATTGGAGGCAGGATTAAAATCATATTTCCAATAAGGGGGCACCATTTCAGCGGTCACCACCGGATTCCGGTATCTCTCAAATATTCCGTTTCCCTCCACGGGAGTGTTAGGACGGGTGATCAGTTCCTCGTAGCGGCCGAGGATAAGGTCTTTTCTGTATTCGAATATATTCATGATGTGTAAACTTAGAGAATCCCTCTGCAGAGGGGTAATTATTTAACAGGAGATTATTCCTATGAAAGAAATTTATTTTACGAAGATTGTTTTTGGATTGTCGTGGAATTTACGGAAATCGCTTTCTGCCGGATGTCCCGGGAATGGGGCGTAGTAGTGGCGGGCCTTCTCCTCCTTATTGGCATTACGCCATACACAGACGTAAGCCACAGGTTGATTCTCAACAAGAGGAAGTAGCACTTCGGTAAACCAGCTGTCGTTGGTGACACCCTCAAGACCGGTCTCGGTGAATGCGAGAATCTTTCCACGTTTCTTGGCCTCTTCCCCTACAAAAGATAGTTGAGCGGCAACACTGTTGCGGTATTCATCCAGTCCGGGTTCATCGCCGTAATGATAAATGTCGCTTCCCAATATATCTATATATTCATCACCGGGATATGTGACGAGATAATCTTCAGCTGAAGGGATAGTGCCGGGAGAATAAGCCCATACAACATTGTCGACACCCTTCTCATCGAATATATTCCGGGTGCGTTTCCAGATGTCGATATATTCCTGAGGAGTGGCATTTGCGGCTCCCCACCAGAACCAATTGCCGGTGTTCTCATGCCAGGGACGGAAAATGACAGGAATCCGGTTGCCTTCGCTATCCTTCAGCGAGAGGATAAAGTCGGCGGCACGGGAGATCCAGATGTCGAGTGTGTCGGAGAGTGCCTTGTTGGTATTGAGTTCCTTAAGCGGAGATGCGGAGACATTCCAGGAGTCGCCGCCGTTTGATGGATTACGCAGGTGCCAGCTAAGGGTGTTGATTCCGCCCCTTGCATTTTGAGCGGCTATCTCCTCGGCCATAAAAGAGAAGGGAACACCATCGAGATTGGCAGTGGAGTCGAGCTCAATCATTCCGAGATCCCAGCTCATGAGCCCCGGATACTCTCCGGTGACAGCTTTCACGTCGGAACCCTCTTTCTCATATTTCCAATCGAAGCCATAGGCAGAGTCGTCGTGGTGGCCGAAATAGAAGCGACCGGAATTAACGGTAGAATCGAGGAGTTGAATCATAGCCTCCGCCGGAGTTTGGGTTGAAGCCGTTTCAGAGTCTTGATTCTTGGAATGGCCGCATGCCGTGAGTAGCATTGTGGCGGCGAATATCTTTATAGCTGTTTTCATTCTTTTAATGTCAGGGGATAGTTTTACGATTGGAGAGAGGAATATGGAGAGAGAAAAATAGCATCCGGAGTCGTGAGAGCCGGACCCGCGGCTCCGGACGCCTGAAATTGAACCTGTTTGCAACGAGTTATCGGCTATAGTGGCCGGGATTCTCTTTACCTGTAAAAATTGAGATGTTGTCAGAACCGGAAGTCACCCCGGTTAAGAACCAGCGGATTGTCGAGCACGGTTTTCCATTCGCCGGCAGTGTTCCATTCGTGGAAGCCGTAAGCTCCATCCTTGAGGTCATACCAACCCATGAAATAGCTCCAGAGAGCGCCTTGGCTGAAAGCCGACTCAACGTCAAGAAGATTGCCACACTCCGAGAGAGCCACTATTTTCTTTCCGCCTGTGAGGTCATATAGAAGACGGAAATTTTCGACTGAATTTGACAAAGGCTCGAGATAGAGATCGGCACCGACTATGTCGACCAGCTCATCACCGGGATATGCCGCCTTGATCTTGGATAGGTCGGCCGGTTTACCCTCGTCGGAGGTCTGTACGGTCCACACCCAGATGAGATTGTCGAGTCCATATTCATTCTCAAGTTTATTGCGCAGCCATTTCCAAAGCTCCTTGGTGGTCTCCACGCCGGAATTGCCCCACCAGAACCAAGAACCCCATGTGTAGTCGCCGGCCGCTTCATGGATGGGACGCCATAGCACAGGTATGTCGGCATCCTTGAGCAGTTTGAGATAGCCGGCGAGTTTCTCCACATCGGCTGTGGCCACGCGGTTTTCCCAAGTGCCCTCCACAAGTACATTTGCGGCACTGAAGGCATCAGACTTTGCATCATAGCCGAGAGAGGGATCATCTTCCGATTTAGGCACATTCCAATGCCAGGTCATTGCCGGAATGCTACCGGCTTCCCAGGCATTCTTCACCGGAGTGATGTCGCCATAGTCAATCCAGTTGGCGGGAGAGGATGCGAGGTGGATGTAGTCGAAACCTACAATGGCGGGATATTTACCGGTGGAGTCGAAGATATAGTCGCAGAACTCCGTGGCCCACGCCACCTGACCCATAGCTCCGGAGAGCTGATGATTGCCATAGTTATCGACAAGTAGCTGATATACAGCCTTAGCCTTGTCGGAAGCAGCAGCATTGGTAAGGGTAGTGGTTAGCAGCGACTTATCAATCACCTTATCGGTAGGAGCAGGAGCGGTTCCATCGGTGCGGAAATTGATAGTCACCTCCGGAGCGAAGGTTTTTGAACCCACACCGGCTACTGCCCGTGACGGAATATTGAAAATATAGTCTGTGGCCGGTTGCAGCGACACTGTGGCCACAAGTTTGTTGCCATCCTCAACAACCACCGATGAGATATCGGTGGAGTTAAGGGTAATATTCACGAGAGAGTTGATAGCGATATTTTCACTATACACCACCTCGATTGACCCGGTTGAGGCGCTCACAGTGGCACCGTCTGAGATAGAGACAGAGGATATCGAGAGATTGAAAGGCTCTGTCTCGCTCCAATCCGGTTTGTGAGAGTCGTCACACGAGATGAAGGCCGTGGCAGCCATCGCAGCGAGAATATATGATGCTATGGTTTTCATATCTTATGAAACAGTTATTGGGTTATTCGAGTGTGATCTTGTCGAGCTGATATTCGCTACCGGTTATCACGAGGCCACCGTTGGCCACGAGGTCGGCGAGAACATCGGCCGTGAGTACTACCTCAAGGGGAGAACCGGGGTTGTCATACTGACTTGGGATCGGATCGGGAAGCGCATTCCAACCATCGCCGTGACGGAGAGATACACACCACCAGTCATCGCCTACGGTAGAGGTAAGGTAAAGTCGCATCACGGTGCCCTGTTTCACAGAGCTCCAGTCATAGCCACCCCATGCCAGATCCTGGTTGCCACCCCAGCCGGAGCAGGTCCAGCCGGCATTCCAGATAACCGTCTCGAGAGAATTTTCCCATTCGATATGCACTTTGCTTACGATTGTGCCTTCGCCCTGAATCACCATAGCAGTGTCAGACCATCCGTCGTCAGTGGTGAGGATCCGGTTCAAGATATCGGCAGTGAGCACAAATTCGGCAGTGGAGGCTGATTGGTCAGGGACGAGCATCTCCATCTGTCCCCAGTTGGCATCGTTGAGCTGAAGCTGTGTGTAGGCATAGGGAGCAATGTGGAACACAAGTTTAGCACCGGCCGGAACGTCTTTGAATGATTCCTTATAGAGACGGAAAGCACCACCGTCGCCTTCGCCGGCCCATGAGCCAAGATCGCGCACCTCGGAGAAGATTACGTTTTCTACATGAGTGGCAGGAATGAAGGTGATAGGATAAGAGATAGAGCCATTTGAAGAGAGAAGTGTAAAGGTAGAGTTCTTTCCGGCAGACTCAGGCACCTGAACAATCAGGCGTGTGCCGTTGAGAATATATTGAACGTCGGCACCGTTTACCTGCACGCCTGTGAGACGATCGGCATTGGCGATTGTGACAGTGAATATCTCACCGGCGTTGATCTCGGCATCATCAGCCGGAAGTTCGGTGGCATAGGCACATTCAGGAGCGGTGAGCTCGATGGCGTCACACTCCACAGTCTCGCCGTTGGTGAGCGTAAGCATTATGGTATTAGCTCCTGCGGAGAGGGTAGCCGGTATGGATACCTTGAATTCAGAGTCGCCGGGAGCAGCAACATCTACACTGACTGCACCACCGAATGTAATCTGAGCCACATGCGAAAGGTTGCGTCCTGTCACGGTGAGCTCGGAAGCGAGAGGAGCGGGAGCCGGATTATAACCGACAGCTTCAGGTTTGACGGTGCTTACCGCTACATCGACAGCGCCGCCGGATGCAGTGTGAAGAATCACGTTGCCACTTTGAGCGCCATCAGGCACAGTGACAGTGATTTCAGTTGAAGTCACATCTGAGGGAGTGACGGCATCAGCAACGTTGGGGAATGTAACGCCGGTGACGAGCTCCATGTTGACACCCTTGAACCGGATTACATCACCGCTCCAGATACCTTCACCCGGATCGGCAGTCACCTCGGCCGGGAGAGCCACACCAATGGTAGCCACAGCCACTTTCACACCGGAAGCAGGCACTACGCAGATTGTGCCGTCGCAGATGTCGGCCGGTAGCACGAAGGAAAGCTTATCGTCTTCAACATCAAACTCAACGCTTGAGCCATCCGGCATCAGCACCTCTTTCACAAGACTGAGATCTTTAACTGTGATTGTAACGGTCTCGCCCGGTTTGGCTCCGGTGAGGTCGAGAGTCTTATCTACGGAGGGGAGCACCACGGTGATCTCCTGTTCCGAATAGATCATGTTAGGAATCGGTGTCTCTCCGTCGCTTATAATGATCTGGCCCGATTGAGCCTCCTCAGGCACTGTGAGAGATATCTCCTGACGGGTGTGGTTGATGAAATTATCCTCAGTCACGGAGACATTATCGGTGAAGATTACTTCAGAGATAAGGTTAAGGTAATCACCTTTCAGAGTAACGGTCTCGCCCGGTTTCACAGTGATGGGAGAAATCTCATCAAGAGAGATAGGCTCAGTGAAGGAGAGTGAGGTGAGTGATGTGATCTCACCACCGGAATAATGTAGTGTCACTTTGCCCGGCTCAGCTGTCTGAGGCACAGTGATGCGGATCTCCTCGTCGGAGATTACCTTGATATCGGTCACTTCTCCTGATCCGGGGATAGAGATAGAGGTTATACGGTTCATTCCGGAACCTAAGAAGCGGAGCTCGCCGCCACGAGCGACAGGGCGTGGTCCCCAGACGTTGAGGTTTACTCCGCCACTGTATTGCTGCGTATCATAAGTTTCATCTTCACAGGATGTGAAGATAGGAGCGATAGCGGCTAAGCATAGTGTGATGACTCCGGAGAGTCGACTTATCTTGTTCATTGTGTAAATCGCTTTGGGTTTTTCAATATCTCCCGGCCGGGAGGTTAAGGCCATGCAAGGCCGGGAGTGATGGAATTAGTTTTTTACGGCACGTATGTTGTCGATCTTGAGGAGCGGTGTACAGTCAACACCCGCTGCTCCACCATTCCATAAGAATAGTTGAAGGCTTGCAAAATCGGAGGGGGAGGAGAGGAAGGTAGTGGCTCCGGAGCCATCGGGAGCATAAACGAAGTCTTTGATCGGAAGAGATACTGTCACCCATTTGCCATCGGTGTGATAACCCTCCTGAGTGGTCCAGGGAGACCATAGGCCGCGGGCCGAGGTGCCTTGGAAATATTCGTTGTTGCAACCGGCCACTGTATTGCCGTAGATATCGGTTCCGGCGTTGCCCATCGACACTTTATCAGTGCCGGCAAAGATAACCTGCATTGCGCAGGAATGCCACTCAGCGGCAGCGGGGATGCAGATTTCAAATTTGAGACTCATATTATTGAAGTCGGAGAAATCAACGATATCACATAATCTCACACCTTCGCGCTCGGGATAGTCGGTGGGTGTGTTCCAGCTTCCTGCCCAGTATTCGAACGAGAAGTTATTGTCATCCCAGGCATCAGAACCTGCAAGAACTGTTTCACCATCGCCGAGACGCATGTAGTTTCCGCTGATGCCGGTGCCGTCGTCTTCAATCGCAGCGTTGTGCCAGCCATGGTTGGAGAGACCGGTGGCACCGTCGAAATCGAACATAAGACCGCGAGTGTCGAGATAATGGAAAGAGCTGGTGCCGGCACCATAGATGGAAGTGACGGTGATAGCACCCTCCTCAGAGCCTTCCGGCACCTCGATTTCCAAGGCATCTTGCGATATGCTACGGATTTCAGCGGGAATGTTGCCCGGGAAAGTAACCGTGATAGGCACGTTTGGATCATCGGCAAAGTATGCACCTGATATAGTTACGATATCACCTGCATGGGCATATTCGCAGGTCATCTTATCAATTCGCGGTGCGGGCACTGTTACGTTGAAAGGATAGTCAACGGTGTTTCCTGAAGAGGTGATGAACTTTGCTATGTTGGTAACCTCACCCGGAATATTATTTGGGATATCCACGATAATAGTGTGGCTGGTGACCATAGTGGGATTCAGTTTCGCTTTCTGATCGTTGAACCATACCTGCTGCACATCGCCCAGGTTGTCGCCCACGAAACAGATATGACTGCCCAATGCTGCGCTCACTATGAGAGAGTCGGCCAGCTCGGCATCACACACACGAGCATATTTAATGACCGGAGTAGCACCTTTGTCTTTCTCCGCATCGGTCTCGCTACAGGAAGCGAAACCACCGGCGAGAAGGAGAACCGCACAAGCCGGGAATGTATATCTTGATATTGCTTTCATCTTGGATTCATGTGTAAAGTTAGAAAAACATCTTCCGTATCTTATTCAGCGTTGCCACCATAATAATCAACAGCAGGCTGCGAGAGCATCGGAGAGCTTGAAGAGACGGCTGCCGGTATAGGAGCTATGAAAGCTGATGCCGAGAGATAGATGGGGTCATACTGACCTCCGTCTGCCACATTATCGACGATATGATAGATGTCGAGATTATTCTCGTTAGAAGCATCGACGGTGGGGTATTTCTCCCAGTCGGGAATAATCATGGCGGAACGGTTGCGTCCGGTTTCGTAGCCATTGTTGAGAATTGCGAGAGCAGCCTCATCACCTTCACGGTAGCGTAGGCGCTGAGTGTCATACCAGGTCTGGCTCTCGAAGGCGAGTTCACGACGACGCTCCTTGAGAAGCTCGATGAATGTGACAGAGGAGGCCTCTGACACTCCGGCACGCTGGCGCACCATGTTGTAATACTTGAGGGCAGTTGCGTCGGAAGTAGACGAGGCTGTGCCCATCTTAGCCTCAACATATGTGAGATATACATCGGCGAGCCTCATAAGATAGATGTTGTTGGCAGCATCCTGATTGATGCCGACATTGCCGTCGCAGTCAGCCCCCTTGCCAATGATATACTTCTTGATGTGAGCAAGCATCTCGTTGCGGTCTTCAAGCACATCGCCCGAGTCATCGCGGCTTACATACTGATATGTGTAGCCACCACCGGCACGGTTCAGCATCGGATAGAAGTCACCGTTGGTCATGTAAGTCCATTGACGACGCTTGTCATTACGGTCATACATAGCCTGCAGAGAGAGCGTTGGACCTTTGCCGGCACCCCAAGTCTGGTCGGCAATAACGCTTGAACGGCTCCAGGCCACATTTCGTGCATTACCATAGCTGTAGCCAAGCACGCCACACTGGATAGCGAGAATTGACTCCGGACCGTTGTTGCTCTCCACATCGAAGAGGGTGGAGAAATCGATCTGGGTGAGAGCCTGAGTATTTTCGATCACAAAGAGAGCATCTTCAGCAGCCTTGGCGTAAAGAGCATCGCGATCATAGCCGTAGTCCTTATGGGCGGCCATTGTCACAGCAAGCTTGGCACGAAGTGCGCGGGCTTTTCTCTTGTCGAGACGATAAGCGTCGGTGTCTGTTTCGGGTAGCAGTTCTACTGCGGCATCAAGGTCTTCCATGGCGAAGCGATAAACACTCTCCTGAGTGTTGCGGGGCACATCGAGTATTCCGGCAGATATCAGGGCTGTATTGTTTTCGATCACCGGCACATCATGCCAAACCTCGGCAAGCATATAATGACAGTAGCCTCTGAAGGCACGGGCCTCACCGATTGCATGGTCAATATCGGTGGATGTGATAGTGCCGCTGCATACCGGTACGATGTCGTTGATGATACTGTTGGCTTCAAGGATCACGTTATAGAGGCCTTTCCAACCCTCGTTGAGATAGGGATTGACAGAGGTATAGCTACCGAAATACCACTGACCCTCGTCGGCATAGGTATAGTAGATATCGCCGTTGATCATGTCGAGCTTCCACTGGAAATTCATATGGAAATTACTCCAGGTCTTGGAAGCATAGAGAGCCAGGGTGGTGGAGCGCAGGGCTTCGGGAGAGGTGTAGTAAGTCTCCAGCACCGGCTTGTCGATCGGATCGATGGTAAGGAAGTCGTTGCAAGATGCGAGAGAGCATCCGATCACCATCGCCATTAAAGATTTCTTTATGATAGTTTTCATAAATGTTAGCTTTGATTGTGGTTAGAAAGAGAGATTGAGACCAATGGTGTAGGTGCGTGGTGTCGGATAACGTCCACGGTCAATGTTCTGAAGAAGCGAGCTCTGGTTGTAGGCACCGATCTCAGGGTCGTAACCGCTGTATTTAGTGAAGGTATAGACATTCTGGACATTGACATATATCCTTGCGCTCTGCATAAACGCTTTCTTGGCCCATTTCTCCGGAAGATTATAGGTGAGGGAGATGTTCTGGATTCGGAGATAGCTGCCATCTTCTATCCAGCGGTCGCTCATGCGCTGGTTGCCGTTGGAGTCGAGGTTGGAGAAGCGGGGAATTCCGTTGTGTCCCTTGGCAAGCTGAAGATTTGAGATCTCATCGCCCCCGGCGGGGTCTATCTTCTCGCTCTGAGCACGATTGAGTACACTTACGGCCTGATTATCCCAGATAGATGAGAGCACCTCAATGCGGTAGCGGCTCCAGTTGAGCACATCGCCACCGATCTGGCCTGTAAGACCAACATTAAGCTCAAAGTTCTTATAGGAGAATGTGTTGGTGAAACCGAATGTCAGATCCGGGTTTGGATCACCGATAATCTTCTGGTCGGCATCATCGATCACGCCATCGCCATTCTGGTCGACAAACTTAAGATCGCCGATCCAAGCGCCGGAAACCTTATCGATCTTGTTGGCGTAAGGGGTAGAACCACCTGTCTGTGTGGCGTGGCCGACAATATCAGCCTCATTCCGGAAGAGACCCTCTGTTTCATATCCGTAGAAAACACCCATAGGCTGGCCCACGGCAAACATGGTGACTGTCTGGAAGGGAGAATACCAGTCGACGTTACCATAGATTCTTTGAGAATCATCGTTGAGAGCCACAATCTTATTTTTATTGTGGGAAAGAGAGAGGGCGCTTGTCCATGAGAAATTGCGGGTGATAACGGGACGGGCGTTAATCTGCACGTCGATACCCGTGTTGCGTGTTTTGCCGATGTTGGCATATGGAGTGTTGATCTCACCCCATGAGTTAGAACCGATATGAGCCGGAACGAATGTCTGCATAAGGAGGTCGTCGGTCTGCTTGAGATATCCGTCGATAGTGATGTCGAGACGGTTGTTGAATGCAGCGAAGTCAAGGCCAACGTTATATTGCTCCGAAGCCTCCCATTTCAGATTGGGATTTGAGAGGTTGCTCGGTATATATGCAGAACCCATCGGCGTGAGAATGGTCTGGAGTGTTGAACCGTAGAGGTAAGTATTGATATTGGAGTTACCCACCTTACCATAGCCGAGACGAAGCTTGAGATTGCTGAGCCAGTTTACATCCTGAAGGAATTTCTCCTGAACGATACGCCAGGCCACAGCCACAGAGGGGAACGTGCCCCATTTGTTCTTCGGACCGAATTTGCTTGAACCGTCACGGCGTACAGTGGCAGTGATAAGATAGCGGTTGTCGAAACCATAGTTAACGCGAGCGAAGTAAGAGGCGGTAGAGTTGGCGTCGGCCCATCCGGTGTTGGATACGAAGTCGCCGTCAGCACCCATGATGAAGATATTATCGCTTGTGAAGTTGTTCTTGATAAACTGAGTGCCATTCCATTTACCTTTCGAAGCCTCGAAGCCCACCATGGCAGTGAGGTCATGGAGCTCGTTGAAAGTCTGGCGATAAGTAATGAAATCTTTCTGCATCCAATACCAGTTGTGGTCTTCACGTTGCATCATCTGGTTGATATCATTTGAGACGAGACCGAACTGATAGCGCGGTATGAAAGATTTGTTCTGGTTCTGAGAAGCATCGAAAGCATACTCGGCACGGAAAGAGAAGTGCTTGAGGAAATCAACGTTCAGATAGAAATTACCGTTGATTTTCTGGCGAAGGAGGGTGTTGTTGGTCATGAGAGCGAGAGCCACCGGGTTCCATGTAGAGGCACCGTTCACGGTATTTGGGCCGGCCCAGTTTCCGTCGAAGTCGCGTACGGGCACAGATGGCATCATTGTCATAGCCTGCATGATCACACCGTCGGAGCCGTCATTACGGGTGATGGTCTCATCTGTGCGTGTATAAGCAAGAGCACCACCCACCTTGAGCCATTGTGTGAAGTTGTTGTCGAGGTTGAAACGAGCGTTGAAACGGGAGAAGTCGGAACCGATGATTGTACCATCCTGTTGCATCCAGCCGCCACTCATAGCGTAGACAGTCTTCTCATTGCCGCCGGTGACGCTCACCTGATGGCTCTGCATGAAAGCAGTGCGGAAGATCTCATCCTGCCAGTCGGTACCCTTACCAAGAAGGGAGATGTCGCTATATGTTGAGTCGAAGTTAGTGCCGGTTAGGATCCCCTCATCGCGAAGCTGTTGCTGATATACAGCATACTCGCGAAGATCCATCATATCGAGCTTCTTGGTGACCTGCTGCCAGGCAACATAACCGTCGTAGGTGATATTGGTGTGTCCGGCAGATCCACGGCGGGTAGTGACGAGCACAACACCGTTAGCACCGGCAGCACCATATATGGCACAAGCGGAAGCATCCTTGAGCACGTCGATGCTTACGATGTCAGAAGGAGCAATAGAGGCGAGGGGGTTCACCTTGGTCTGTCCGTTAGAACCTCCCATCCATTCGAAGCCGCCGATTTCACTTGAACCGCTCATAGGAACACCATCGATCACGTAAAGAGGTTCGTTGGAAGAGTTCAGCGAGCTCGCACCACGGATACGCACGGAAGTAGCGCCGCCCGGGGCACCGGAGTTCTGAGTAACCTGTACGCCGGCAACCTTGCCCTGGAGCATCTGGTCGGCATTTGTCACGATAGTCTGCTTCATCTGCTCTTCGGAGATAGAACCTACAGAACCGGTGATGTCAGATTTTTTCTGAGTGCCATAACCTACAACCACCACTTCTTCAAGGATATCGGAGTTCTCTTTCATGGTGATCTTAACATTGTCTTGACCTTTAAGAGGGAATTCCATCGACTGCATACCAACGTATGAGAGGAGGAGTGTAGCATTAGGCGATTTCACCTTGATGGAGAATTCACCTTCGATGTCTGTGGCGGTGCCATTAGAGGTGTTACCCTTTTCCTGCACCGTAACTCCGATGAGAGGTTCTCCCGACTCATCGACAACCAAACCTTTTACGGCAGTCTGAGCGGCAGCAGCGAGCATGAAGCTCATGAGCAAAGCCGTCAAAAGGCTTCTGAGGTAAAAATTAGCATGTTTCATAAAAATATGGTTAGGTAAAAAATATAGTCGAGTTGTATTATCTTGTGCCTTTTGAATTAAGGCGAATAATCGGTTATGTATATCGGTGGGCTAAATCAGGAGAAAAAGCCGGCATGGACCGATGGTAAGGCGGTTTTCTCTTTAATCAGTTACTCTATTATGGTACAGATAATAAGGTATATGATTTAGAGCTGAGAATTTCGATGGTTATGAAGAATAAAAACAGGTCTGCTTTGTCAGGTAGGCTTGAATTAATTGTTCACGATGCAAAATTAGTGGAATAATCAGCAATATTGTAATACTATTTTATCAATAATTGATATGATTAAGTGCTATCAACAATAAAGGGTCTGCTATATAATATAGATGAATATTAGATTTTCTCCGTAGGATTTCGTATCTATTGAAGTTCTCGCCTACTGATAAACCTGCTGCGCCTTACTGCTTTTTGATTTACTTACTGCCTTTTGATTTAAAGGAGAGACAAGGGCTGTGCCTCGGATATAGATTACTTAGCACAGCCCCGGCTCAATTGTAAGCAAACAGGTTTGAATCCTGTCTTCCGGGGTAGGGACCCCCCTTCATAATTTATAAGTCAGCGATTGATAAAGCTTTCAATAATGGCTATTGTGGTGGTGTCGGAGGCGAATACAGAATTGAGTCCCTGAGCTTCCTGTGCAGGATCGCCGGTGTAGTCGTCGCCGGATTGCCACGTCTCATGCTGAGGGTGGGCGAGGCCGCCCCAGCCCCAGAAGTTAGCTCCCTTAATCTTGCCTCCATCTTTTATTTCGGAGAACACATACGTATAATATGCATCCCGGCCACTGACCGGCGATCCCTGAGCCACAGCCATACCATCGCGTGGATAACCAAACTCCTCAAGCACGATAGGTTTGGCTTTCTTTCCATCTTTGTCTTGGGCTGAGCTGAGTGCATCGAAATGAGAGTTGATGTACTCTGACGTGTTACGGCAGGCCACAGGGATGCTGTCAGTAACTGTTGATGCTGTCACCCAGTTCCAGTTGTATGGCCAAATATGGATTGTTGCATAATCCACTTCAGGGAAAGA
>CAMWZE010000005.1 GCA_947178685.1 uncultured Porphyromonadaceae bacterium | reverse complement strand
TTCATGAGTCGGTTTTTAAAGCTACTTTTTAAGGATTCAATTTTGGGTATATTGCGTCGAGGCCGACAGTGGAAACCGGCCTACGGGAGAGTGGAAGCAAAATTAAGAAATAGTTTTATGGTCCAATAAAAATATCCGGTCAGAAAACCCTACAAATAGTTCAGTCAATAAAAAACATGGTTGGTCACGCAATTCTTATTGTGTAGCCAACCATAATTTTTTGAACCTAAACTTTCACTATCTTCTACCTATTATATATTTTTATGTTTCCATGTAAGTTGTCGGGACATAAGTTACTGAAGAAGTCTGACTGACTTCTTTGCAAATTTACAACCGATTGATTAATAGATAGTATATTTTTGTGCCAAATATGAATACAGGCACTTTTTTTCAATAATTTGGGAAAATAATATCATATCAGACTCAAATATTATAGCGAAATTTGCAAAAACCTTAACAATTCGACATGAAGCGTACACTGATCCGGTCGGGATTGCTCATGGAATTACTCGTGTCAATCCTCGGCTTATGCAACGTTTTACATACACATGCCGCCATGCCTCCCAGGCTCTATTTCGACCATTACAATGACCGAAATGGCCTCTCATCAAATTCGGTCAGCTATATCATGCAAGACCGTCAGGGATTCATCTGGGTGGCCACAAAAGATGGTCTCAACAGATTCGACGGATTCAACTTCCGTCTTGTCGACACCGGCGACCGAGAGACCTGTAGCTATAGCACCACCATTCATGAAGATAAGGATGGTAAAATTTGGGTAGGAGCACACAACGGTGCATTTATCTATGATCCCTCTACGGAGCAGATCCGGAAATTCACAATTCCCAGAGACAACGGACTGTCGGTGACACAACCCGTGGTGCAATTCCTTAACGATCCCGACGGCAATATCCTGATGCTTGTGGACTCCGACGGTGTTTACAGATATAAGGAGGGAAATGACTGTCTCGAGACTCTATACTCATCACCCTCAATCAAGGTGAACCAAGCAGTCTACGATCCTACCGGAAGAGTATGGGTGGGTACCTTCGGTCAAGGGCTGTTCTTCTCCGATGATAATTTCCATACATTGAATCGTTTCAGCATCAGTGGCAACGATGACTTCAACACCTCCATCATCAGCGATCTGAAGATGAAGGGTGATAAGCTGTATGTCGCTACAGAGCGCTTCGGTGTGGTTGCCGTGGACGTTGCCACACGAGATGTAACGAATGTATTCACCGAAAACACCCCGGGCCACTCCACATATGTGCGGCAGTTATTATTCGATCCGCAGGGCACACTATATATTGCCACTGAAAACGGCGTATATATACATGATATCCAGAAAGGTAAGATTGTAAACCATCTCACCCACAACATATTCGACCGATACTCCATATCTGACAATGCAATCTATGCCTTGCTATGCGACCGTGAGGGGGGAATTTGGGTAGGTTCTTACTTCGGAGGTATCGACTATGCCGACATGCGTTGCATGAAGTTCGACAAATACTATCCCGACAATTCACCGGGATCGCTCCCGGGACAAAGAATCCGTGAACTCTGTGAGGATCCCGTCAGCGGTCTTATATATGTGGGTTCGGAAGACCATGGCATAAGTTGCTTCCATCCCGACTCCGGCTTATTTACATCCGTAGAAGGTATACAAAGTAATAATATCCATGCATTATGCATAGACGGCCAACGACTGTGGATAGGCACTTTCGCCCATGGCCTGAAGGCCAAAAATCTTGACTCCGGTGCCGTAAGAAACTACTCCACAGCTGATGGTCTGGTAAACGACTACATCTTTGTGGCAAAACGCACACTACATGGAGAATTACTTATAGGCACAATGGCGGGACTCCAGACCTATGACAGGCCCACCGACTCTTTCCGGTCAATACCTGAGTTTGCCAACATATTCATCTACGACATCCTTGAAGACCGCAAGGGAAATCTCTGGGTGGCCACATACGATCACGGTCTATACATGCGCCCGGCGGCCCGGGCCAACTGGACTCATTTCCAGTGGGATTCGTCTGACCCGGGTAGTATTCCAAGCGACAAAGTATATGGAATATACGAAGACACCGAGGGGACAATATGGGTGATGACGCAGGATGGACTTTGCACATATAACGCCGGCAACTCCACATTCGGTCGTGACCTTTTGGGAATCAATCGTATACAAGGAATGGTTTATCAGGTGATTGACGATGATTACGGCCGTCTGTGGCTCACCACAAACCATGGTCTATACTGCCTTGACAGAAAGAGTGGCAACCTTAGGAGATTCTCCGATCAAGGTGGCCTCCCTACCAATCAGTTCAACTACCGATCTTCCCTCAAGGCTACTGATGGACGTATATATCTCGGAACCATAGAGGGACTCGTGGCATTCCAGCCTGTGGGGTTCAACTTTGCATCCAAGCCCATGAAGCCGTTAATTGCCGAGCTATATCTGCATGGTATGCGTATCACACCAGAGATTGAAAATTCACCTCTGCTGACTACCATCTCCAAAACCGGCAGCCTTAATCTTGAGAGTCATCAGAACTCCCTCGCATTCAAGATTGTCAGTCTGCAATATTCCTCTCAGGGAGAACAAGGGGTGAGATATAAACTGGAGGGATTCGACCACGACTGGCATCATGTCCCCCTCAACGAGGCCATGCTCTCTTACCCCAATCTCGATTATGGCAACTATACCTTGAAAGTGGCTTCATACGATGAATTCAGCAACAATGCAGATGAAATAGTTGAGCTGAAAATAAAGATAGCTACTCCGACTTATCTCACCTGGTGGGCCATAACAATATATATTTTATTGGCCGTGGTGATCATTTATGTAATTTTCTATCTATACCGACGCAACTCTCAACTTAAGAATCAGCGGTATCTGGAGAATTACACTGTAGAGAAGGAGCGCGAGGCTTACGACTCCAAGATTAACTTCTTCACCAACGTGGCGCATGAGATACGCACTCCCCTCACCCTTATCAAAGCCCCTCTCGACTGTGTGTCGAAATCCCCGGCCTTCTTGACCGACCCTGAGATAAGGGAGAATATGGATGTAATAAATCTTAATGTCGACCGACTGCTCCTTTTAGCCAACCAGCTACTCGACTTCAGAAAAATGGAAGATGGCAAATTCCAGATCAGGAAACAACAGGCCGACATAACATCAATTTTAAAAGAATGTCTTAACCGATTCCGACCCACTATAGAATCAGCCGGGAAATCGCTCACTGTGACATTACCAGAAACTCCGGTGACAGCATATGTTGACAGTGAAGCCATCACCAAGATAATTAGTAATATGATTACTAATGCCATAAAATATGGCAAGACATATATCGACATACGCCTTGAACAGACTCCCGACAATTTCTCAATTGTGATTGCCAACGATGGTGATGTGGTGGCGCCTGAGAAGCGGGAGGAGATATTCACACTGTTCTCCCGACTGACGGCCGTGCGCAATGTGCCGGGCACAGGAATCGGACTCGCATATGCACGCAGCCTCGCCCAGATGCACAGCGGGACACTTACAATGTCTGATGCCACCGACAAGAACGAATTCATACTCTCTGTGCCTATTGAGAGCGGAGAGGAAGTTGCACAGGCAGAAGAGGCAACCACCTCTGATCTGGAGAAGATGATTCAGAAAAATTCCCAATCTGTCACAATTCTTGTGGTAGACGACAATATCGAGATGCTGAATTTCCTCGAGAAGAAGCTTATGGGATGTGGATTCAGGGTGATCAAGGCCAATGACGGACGTGACGCTCTAAATGTACTCGCCACGGAATATGTGGATATAGTGGTGAGCGATATCATGATGCCGGAGATTGATGGCATGGAGTTGCTTCAACGTATAAAATCTGACGTTAACTTCAGCCATATTCCGGTGATTCTTCTCACGGCCAAGACTCGTCTTGAGGATAAGCTAAGCGGTCTTGACTCCGGAGCCGACGCCTATGTAGAGAAGCCATTTGCCATAGAATATCTTGTGGGCAATATCAACATGCTCCTCCGCAACCGTGAGCGTATACGTCAGCGCCTCGAACGCATGCCTATAACTAAGGTAGCCGGCAAGGGACTGAGCAAAGTGGATGAAGAATTCCTACAGAAGATAAACGACATCATCCAAGCCAATTTCCACAACTCCGAATTCTCAATGGAAGATGTAATAGCAAGTATGGGCATGAGCCGCACCTCATTCTATAGAAAGATAAAGGGTATGCTTGATCTGAACCCAAATGAATATATCAAGATCGAGCGTCTAAAGAAAGCCCGGCAACTCTTCGAAGAGGGTCATACAAGTGTGAGTGAAGTATGCTATATGGTAGGGTTCGCCTCCCCCGGCTATTTCACCAAATGCTTCCAGAAGCAGTTTGAGATCTCTCCCAAGGAATTCATAGCCCGACAGGGGAAAAAGACAACCGCCTCTCCGGAATGATTCCTTATCTCATTCAGATTCCATTATCCAACGATCAATATCTGTTTTTACTCCCATGCCTGCCCTCTCCGGCAGGCATTTTTGTACCTATTACTTACATAAAAATCCCACTTGGTAACTTACCCCTTGACTAACAATAATTTACATTATAATACCAATATTTCTCAGGGCTAAAATTTCAAGAATATGGGAAAAAAGTAACAGTCTCTACCCCCTTATGTTACCTAATTTTGCACCAGAAAAATCTTAAAATCTCCGATACCACATCACTTCCACGTAAAGTGACCTGCCGGACCTTAAGATAGATTCCATCAACAACTTTAAATAATAGCATCGTGAAAAGTAATCATTATCCAAGAAGATCGGTCGCGACTTTGCTACTGATGACGCTCTTTTGCCTCACCCTCCGGGCAGCAGGCAATCTGCAGGTCACTGGTATTGTGACTGACACAGACAACGAACCGCTGATCGGTGTGAGCGTGTTGCTCAAAGGTACTACCACAGGTACTGTCACCGACATCGACGGTAATTATTCTATCTCAGCACCGGCCGACGGCACTCTTGTATTCAGCTATATCGGCTGTGATACAAAAGAGGTGAAGATAGCCGGCCAGTCCAACCTCAACGTGGTGCTCACATCCTCGGCACAGCAACTCGACCAAGTGGTGGTGATCGGATACGGCACGCAGAAGAAAGCCGATCTCACCGGTTCCGTATCAGTTGTAGATATGGATAAAGCCCGTAAGCTTCCCGCCACCGACGTAGCGTCGATGCTTCAGGGACAAGTGCCGGGCGTTTCAGTGGCAACCTCATCGCAACCGGGCGCAACATCCTCAATCCGCGTGCGTGGCGTGGGCTCATTCTCCAATGTAGGCCCTCTCTATGTGATCGACGGTTTGATCGTGAACGACGCAAACAACCTTAACCCTAACGAAATTGAGTCGATGCAGGTGCTCAAAGATGCCTCGGCGGCCGCCATCTATGGTGCGCGCGGTGCAAACGGCGTGATCCTCATCACCACCAAGAAAGGGAAAGCCGGGAAGCCTTCGCTCGACGTTTCAGCCAACTTCACAGTGGCACAGATGCCAAAGAAAATCAAAATGATGAAAGGGGCTGAGTTCATGTACTACAATGAGCAAGCCTACATCAACAGCGGCGAAACTTGGCCGGCCGGTGGAATCGAAGTCGGCACTGTGCTTCCCGATACCGATTGGCAGGATGCCGTGTATCAGAATGGCCTCACTCAAGACTATAATGTCTACTATACTCAAGGCACCGAAAACCTACACTCTGCCGTCAGCTTCGGCTATATGCACCAGACCGGCATGGTAAAAGGTCCCGACTACGACCGTTTTACAGTGAGAATCAACAACGACGCCCACTATAAGGCATTTACTATCGGCGAAAACGTCACTTATCAGCACACTCACAGCAACAACTACATCGCCTCTCCATTCTGGGATGCACTCACCACTCCTTCGGTGATTCCTGTGCGCGACCCTAATGAACCCTCCGGTAAGGGTGGATTCGGCTATGGTAGCGCCAACTTCCCCACTTATATCAGCAACCCGGTAGGTCTGCAAGAGAGATATGACAATCAATCGGTCAACGACCGCATAATCGGTAACATCTATGCCGAGCTAAATCTCTTCCGTTATTTCACCTACAAGTTCAACGTTGGTATGGATGCCTGGTGGGGACGCACAAAGAATTTTGATAAAGCCTACACCTTACGTATGGCCAGTGGCGAACAGCGCTACGAGAATAAACTGGAGGATATACGCGACTCCCGCTTCTCTCTGATAATCGAAAATACTCTAAACTACTCTCAGGAGATTGCCGACCATAACATAAACGCCCTTGTGGGCTACACTATGGAGGATGTCAACTGGCATTATCTCAAAGCTGAAGGCTACAACCAGCAGGTCGATGGTCTTTGCCAGATTGACCTGGTGGGTGTCCAGAACAATATGTGGGGTTCTCAGCAGGAACGCAGAATGACTTCTGTGCTCGCCCGACTCGATTATAATTACGCAAGCCGTTACTATTTCCAGTTTAACTTCCGTTCAGACGGCTGTTCAAAATTCGGTCCTGACAAGCGCCGTGGCAACTTCCCCTCCTTCTCTATCGGTTGGCGTCCCTCCGAGGAGAATTTCTGGGAACCACTCCGTGAGGTTGTCAATAATTTAAAAATACGTGGAAGCTGGGGTAAGATCGGCGATATGCAGGCTTTGGGCAACTACTCTTATCTTTCTTCCATCAACCATTCCGGACCTTACGAGGGCTTCAACGCGATATTCGGTCCCAGTGGCAACGAAACACTCCACCAGGGTGCCACTCAGACAAGCCGTGTGAACGTAGATCTCGGCTGGGAAACAAAGACCACCACAAATATCGGTATTGACTTCGACCTCTTCAACAGCCGTCTTTTCGGTTCTATCGACTGGTATAACGCTGTTTCCTCAGATCTCCTCTACAACGTGAAGACAGCATGGGCCACCGGCACCGACTATCTATGGACCAACTATGGCAAGATGCGCAACCGTGGCTTCGAGTTTATGGCCGGATGGCGCGACAGAGTCGGTGAATTCTCCTACTCAGTTTCTGCCAACGTTTCTACCGCCTCCAACAAGGTGCTTGCCCTCGGCGAGAGCTTCTATGAAGATGGCATCTGCCGCACTGAAGTAGGCCGTTCCATCTCTGATTTCTATGCTCGCCGCACAAACGGAATCTTCCAGTCGATGGACGAAGTATATGCCCACACCACCACTCTTCCTGACGGCACCGTAAAACTTCTCCAGCCCAACGCACAGCCCGGCGACGTGCGCTATGTCGACCTCAATGGCGACGGTGTGATTGATAATGACGACCGCGACTGGCTCGGCAGTCCGCTGCCCAAAGTAGAGGCGGGCCTCAACTTCACCGCAGAGTGGAGAGGTTTCGATTTCAACATGTTCTGGAATTCCCGATTCGGCAACAAAATTTACAACAGCGTGTGGGTATCTTGTCTACAGTTCAAGGTTGACAACATCCCCTCGGAAGTAAGACCCTGGACCTGGGACAATCCCTCCAACGAATACCCTCGTATGTATTCCGGATCTACCGACAATACCCAGACTTCCGACCGCTTTGTTGAAAACGGCTCATTCATACGCCTGAAGAACCTCCAGCTCGGCTATACGCTGCCTGTGGAGCTTACCCGTAAATTCTTCGTAGAGAAACTTCGCATCTATGTAAGCGCTCAGAATCTCTGCACCATCACAAAATACAAAGGATACGATCCCGACATCGTAGGCGGTGTCTTCTCACAGGGCATCGACGGCGGCCACTTCCCAAATGCAAGACAGTATAGCGCCGGTATTCAGGTATCATTCTAATCACCATCTCTCAATCTTTTATTAAAATGGAAATAAAGAAATCGATTATAAAGTTCATGGCGGCGCTGATGCTCGTGCCCGCTGCTTCCTGCAGCGACAATTGGCTGTCGCTCTCCGACCCCAACCTTGAATCGAGCGATACCTTCTGGCAGACGGAGGAGCAGTTTCAGCAAGGTCTCTACGCAGGTTATGCCACTCTCCGTCGTCCGGGCGTGTTCAGCCGCTGGTTTCATATCCTTATGATCCTACGCTCGGATGAGGGCTGGAGCAACTCCCCCAACGCTGAGTTCCAGGCAGTGGCCAACTTCAAGATGCGTGGCTACTCCTATGAAGGGAATGAATCGGTCAATCTACCCTGGAAAGAGACATCACAGATGATATATTACGTAAATCAGGTCATCGATAATGTGAACGACCATGGTTATAATGTGATGGATGCCGAGACAGCCGACGGAATCCTCGGACAGGCCTATTTCCTCCGTGGCATAGCATTCTGGTATATGGCCGGAACCTATGGAGTATTCCCTCGTCAGGTGTCGTCAACGCATGACGGAGAGATCCTCGATCAGGAGGGACTCTGGAAGCAGGCTCTCGATGACTTCAAGGCAGCTTCCGAGATTCTTCCGGACAGCTGGCCTTCGGCTGAGGCGGGACGTCCCACTAAGGGAGGCGCTCTGGGTATGATGGCTCGTTGCAACATGCAGCTCGCCGGCATCTGCAAACGTCCCTGGGAGGGTCGCGAGGCGGAAGCCCGCACCTATTGGGAGGCCGCGAAGAGCAATATGGATGCAATATTCGCCATGAACAGATATTCTCTTGTGCCCAACTGGCTCGACAACTTCACTGAATCAAACGAGAACAACTCGGAATCGCTCGTGGAGATCAACTTCAAAAACGGTCTTGTCGATGGTAAAGAGGTAGGTATGCAAAGGCCTAAATTCCTTGGTCTCTACATCTCTTCAGGCGAAGGTGCTTGGGACGACGGTTCGGCTCGCGCTTGGCTGCTCGATGAGTTTGACAAGGAGAGAGATCAGGATGGCAATATGGATATGCGCAAGCGATACACCCTCACCTGGAATGATCCTACCGACAACACCAACTACTACGGCAAGACATATGCGCAATGGAACGACTCGGAGCACTTCCTCAAAGAATGCTATTGGAGAAAATATACAAGCGTTGACACCGACAATCTTCCTGAAGATTATTCATCGGGCACCAACTTCCGCCTTCTCCGTCTCGCCGACGTATATCTGATGTATGCCGAAACTCTCAATGAGCTCGGGGGTGACCGTGCCACAGCCGTGGAGTATATTAATAAGGTGCGTCGTCGTGCCAACATGAAAGACCTCTCCGTTTCGCTCGTCAACGATTATGAGTCACTGAAAGACCAGCTGCGTCATGAGCGTCTTGTGGAGCTTTGCGGTGAATGCACCCGTTGGAACGACCTTGACCGTTGGGGTGATATCCACACCCAGGAGGGTATCAATAAACTCGCCGAGCGCGATGAAGACTTCAAGACTTTCCAACTTGGCCAGACCTATCTTTATGTGATTCCACAACATGAGATCTCCCTCTTCCCGGGTCTTGTGCAGCACCCTGCATATTAACGACCGTTTCTCTCACAATCAACTCCAATAAATAATATCTGAAATGTACAAGCTTATTAAATATATTTCTTCATCACTGGCAGTGGCAACCCTTCTGTCCATTACGGGTTGCTCCTCCTCCGACGGGGAGGGTGAGTTCGTTTGGAACGGCAGTCAGAATCCTGAGAACACCTCCTACCGCAACCCCGTGTGGGAGCCCTCTCTGGCCGGTGGCACTGTCTTCAAGGCTGCATCGAGCTTCAACGCACTTTCCCAGGAAACACAATGGGCCACAGGTCTCGACTACGCCTGTCCATCCCTGCAGTCGGCCGACCTTATGTCTTGGTCTACCAACCAGCAGGCATTCAGCTACCCCGTCATTACAGAGGGTGAAGTAACCGATCCGGGGAGCCGTCCGTCATGGATCACAGGAAAGATTGACCATGTCAGTGCTGACTTCGCCCGTACATTGGCAGGCGCAAACTACTGGATGATATATTCATCAGAAGCCGACAATGCCTTCGGTGCTGCTACAGCCCCCTCCGGTCTCGGTCCGTACACCGATCTCGGCTCATTCATCTCTGCGGAGACCCTCGGTGTATCGACTCTGCGCTACCCGCATTTCTCGGTGATAGCATCTACCAACTATTATCTCGGCTACACCACAGAGAACGGTTCTTATCTCCAGGCTCTCACTCTGCGCAGAGGCAATGCCCCCACTCTTAAAGGAGCTGCCGACCAGGTGAGCGGACCGGAATTCAAGGATATCTGTGTGTTCCGTCTCGACAAGGATAACTTCTATCTTTTCGGCACAGTATCCAACGGCAACTCTACAGAGATCCGATATGGCCGTGCCTCCAAGATCACAGGTCCATATCTTGATAAAAGCGGCAAGGAGCTCACTTCCGGTGCATCCAACGGTGAACTACTCGTAAAAGATGGTGATATGTATGTGAATCCGGAGCATCCGATGCGTCTCTTCGAGAGCGAGAACGGCTATTACTATCTTGCATATAATGCCACCGATCCCTCTCGCAGCCTCATGCCGAGTGGATATGCCCGTCAACCTATGTTTATCGATCCTCTGCAACTTGGCGAAGATGGCTGGTTCACCACCGTCACCGCTCCCAACGTAGGCTGGACCACACCCCGTTTCCAGTAATTCTTCAATAAAAAAGTAGCAGTCTCCGATAATTGTCACGATTATCGGCTGCTACTCTCCAAATAACTTTTTATTAACTTTAAACAGACAACATGAAAACAATTCTAACTCTTGCTCTCTGTATGGCAGGTGGTCTTTCCGCCGGAGCCGCCATCACAGTCGACCGTCAGGAACTGCAGCACGCGCTCATATATCCGGGTCTCGCTGAAATCGATCTCAACTGCGACGGTCACCTTGACTTGATCTTCTCCGGCGAGGTGCGTGAGGCCACAAGCGGCCGTGTGGTTGAAGATGCTGAGGGAAATGAGACCCAGATCAATTTCAATACATTCACAATGATCTGGAATCCCGCCACAGGGATGTATGACTTCGCCGAGTTCCCTTACTATTTCGGCAACAAGCCCTACTTCGCAGTCTACGACTGGAACGGTGATGGATACACCGACTTCTTCTGCGCCGGAGAAGCCAGCATGGGCCAGAGCGAGGCTCGCTTCGGATTCTTCATCAACGATGGTAAAGGCAACTTCACCCGTAAGGAGATATCCGTAGTAAATGAAGAGGGTGAAGCAATCGATCCTTTCGATCCCAAGTGCGTGGATCTCGGCGATTTCAACAGCGACGGTCTTATGGACCTCGTGGTAGTCGGCTGGAAGAACGATGCTGCCGGTGTACGCCACAACTACAATATGGTGCTTCTCAATCAGGGCGACTACAACTTCCTCGCCACTAACACCGAACTCCTGATGTATGGTGAAAACGGTTATGAGTTTGCACTCAGCCTCCTCTCCGCCACCGACCTTAACAACGACGGTTATGCCGACTTCCTCGTGCAGGGCAACATTGATAATGCGAATGACAGCGACAAGCCTACCAAAAACGGTAATGTTATGGGCCGTACATTCGTGGCCGCCCTCAATCTTGGTGCAGAGGCCGACGGTGAGACAATCCTCTACGACCTCGGTTTGGCAGAGTCGCCCGCTCACCACTACGGACATGGTGGCTTCCAAGTGGCCGATTTTAACAATGACGGTGTGCCCGATATCTTCGTAGGCGGTGAATCGCCCAACGACGCTCGCGGAAGTGGCCAATGGGAATACACATGGCAGCTACTCCAGGGAAAAATCACTTCTGACGGTGTAAGCTACTCCGACGTGACCTCATCTCAGGCTTTCAACGGCAAAGATATCCGTCCGCTGAACGATAACAATCCCGTCCGCGCCATCGACTACAATGGCGACGGTCTGTATGACCTCTTCATACCAGGATGGTGTACCACAATGCTTGATGGCACTGACAACACACAGGCCGGTTGGCTCTTCCCCAACTCCGGTGCCGGTTTCCCCACCTACGAGCGCGTGCCCGGTTCTTCCGAATGTGCAGTCTTCTTCACTGAAGATGGTGTGAGTGGTGCCCGCAACTATGGCTTCCTGGGCCAGAGCTGGGATGGAAACTACTTCGATGATGAAACTGATGTTAAGACAGGACGTATGATTCTCTTCACGAAGAATCCTTATGAGAAGGCTGCCCGTCCCGAGGCTCCGGCAAACCTTGCCGCTGAGGTAGACGACCACAACGTGTCGCTCTCTTGGGCTCCCGCCTCTTCTTCTCAGGCAAATGTAACCTATGAGTATTACATCCGCAACTCCGCTACCGGAAAATATTACCACGGTGTGCCCGCTTTCGTTGGCGGTGACAAGGATGGTGTCCGCACAACATTGGCACAGGGTCGCGCATTCATGGCAAAGAAACTTGATCTCGTAAACCTCCCCGATGGTGAGTATGAGTGGGGTGTGCAGACTGTAAACGCCGCTCTTGAAGGCTCTGTATTCGCTGCAGGTGAGAAATTCACAATCGGCGAAGGGAACGCAGCTGTTGAGGCTATCGCCGGTGAGGGCACAGTGGTTGCTACCGAATATTACGACCTCGCAGGCCGTCGCCTCGGTGCAAAGCCTGAAAAGGGCATCGTGATGGAGAAACAGATTCTCTCCAACGGTTCTTTCAAAGTGCAGAAAATTATTCTCTAATCATCAAACCAATTTCCTCGAAAGTGTCCGGGATCTACCGGATTCCGGACACTTTCATTACATTTCATCACCTCTGAAAAACGTCATGAAAAAATATCTACTATCTATTTTGACCCTCGCCCTGTCGTGGACCGCGGCATCATCTCAGTCAATAGTCAGCATTCCCGTAAATCAGAATCCTCTATTTGAGGTATTCACCAACAATCTTGAGATGGCATATCCTGATGATATGACAGATCTTATCCTTGGCGCTGACATAGTGATAAAGGGCGGCAGCGGTACGTATGAGTATTTATGGCTTGATTCAGATGGCAATCAACTTGGCACCGACCCTACTCTCACCGTATCAGGCGAGGGAAAATATATCCTCACCGTCAGCGACACTTGCAACTGCGAGCAGACCGTGACGTTCAACATCACCTCAGCGGCTGTGGATGAGGTGAGCGCCGCCGGCATCGGCATCTTCCCCAATCCAACCACAGGATATGTAAGAATCGAGGGCTTCCAACCCTTCCAGATAGTGGCCATGGATATGTCGGGCCACATCGCCGCATTAATTAATTCAGAAGACGGTCAATCGATACAAGAGGCCGATTTCTCATCCCTCCCCCCAGGAATCTATCTCCTCACCCTCTCCGACGGACATGGTAAGAAAACCGTATGCCGTATCATAAAAAAATGAATACCCATCCCAATCCATACATATATTCAATCTTCTCTAACCCGCTATATAAATGAAATACCGACATATACTTCTCGGCCTGACATCCTTGCTGGCATTCTCTGCCTACGCTGAGAGAACAGTGGGCTATGCCAGAAAAAACCAAAGAGTAACCCTTGACCTTCAATGGAGAGCCGGCAACTATGGCAACATCTGCTGGCAGACATCAACAGATGATGGCCAAACTTGGCAAGATGTGGCAGGAGCCAACGGTTATTCACTCACTTTTCAGGCCACATCTCAGGTTGCCCTCTACCGAGCCGTAATAAACGGTGATCCCTCATGTCCCCCTATTATAGAGGAACGAGAGATCAGAAGTGTAGACTTCTCTACCGATTTAGTGTCGAATACGGCCACTACCGCTGAGCTTGAAATCAGCAGCCTTGATCTTGGGGGTGCGGATGTGGTGGAATATGGTTTCACAACCGCACTGAACGGAACCGGACGCTCCTATACAATCCTACCTCGCACAAAAGTAGGCGACCGTCTTCCGGAGGATGAGAATTCATTCTCAATAATATGTTCCGGACTTCGCCCGTCAATGCAATATTCAGTGCGTCCTTATTTCAAGACCTCCGACGGATCGGTGATATTTGGAGCCGGTAAATCGGTAACCACACTCGAAGGACCTGAATTTGATACGGAAGACTGGGTAATCGAGAAAGATGCGGTGATGGTACCCTTCTCCATATCCGGCTATTCGGGAGGCGATCCCAAAGTGGAGTTCTGGTTTGGCAAGGATGAAGCGTCGTTAAGTCAATATAAAGTGAATGCCACCGGAAGACGCAGTTATACCTCGGAACTGATTACCGGTCTTGAACCGGCCACCACCTATCTTGCGGTTGTGAAAGCTGATATCTATGGGGAGAATGTGGAGATAAAGAAAGAGGTGAAGACATGGAGCGACTATTCCAAGGTGACCGTGGATGAGACTGTAAAGCCGGTGAGCCATATAGTGGAATGGGACAGCGAGAAGCGACTCGTATGTCTCACACCGGAGACACTCCAAGTGGAATATCCGCGCATGTGTAGAGTAGACGCCACTAAGATACTCAGAACCTAGCATGGAGGAGCCTCCGATCACTGGCAGAACTCATATCTCCGCAAAAGCTACGATAATGGTAAGACCTGGACAGAACCGGTAGAGATTTTCAACACTACCGGATCGTTTCTCGGAAGCGGATACTACAGAATATGCAATCCGGAAATGACCAAGCTTCAGAACGGCTGGATAATACTCACGGTTGTGGCTAACGGAAATCCGGAGACTAATACCAACTGCAAAGTGCTTGCCACTATCTCTAAAGATGGAGGGGAAACCTGGGGAGAACCATTGGTAGTGGGAAGAGGAAGAACCTGGGAGCCTCAGGTGGTGCAACTTCCCGGCGGCGAACTGGAACTCTTGGTGTCGTCGGAAGCATATTGGTGGGACAATCAGAGAAACAACCTCTTTCAGGAGATTCTCTCCACCCGCTCTACCGATAATGGTGAGACCTGGACCACCTATAAGCGTGCGAGCTACAAACCGGGTGCCCGCGACGGTATGCCGGTGTCGGTGGTGATGCAGGGCAACCAGGGAGTGCTTTTCGTAGAGGAATCGATCAACGGTAATGTACCTCCTACATTGGTACACCGCCGCCTTGATGAGGAATGGGATACTGCCGACTGGGACAATGTCGACTATGACCGCCGTTGGCGAACATCGCTCAACAATGGGGCCGGTGCTCCTTATATGATTCAGCTACCCACAGGGGAATTTCTGATAATGGCCCACACAAACCAGACAGGACAAGTGTGGCAGACCAACCGTCCACAGGTTATAATGGCCGACAATACCGGCCATAACTTCAAATACTCAAGATTACCTCTGAGCGGCTCAACACCACTGCCCGCAGGGACCGGTGCCTATTACAACTCCTTCTTCCTATATGACAACGACACGGTATGGCTGCTCATAACCAAAGCGGAATATAACGGCCAAACCCGTAAAAGCAGCGATGTGATGGTGCTCGAAGGAAAAATTGTAGAGAAGTAACCGGAAACATCCCGTTATAAGACAACAAGGAATATCTTAACCGACATATACTTATATTCAGCAACAACCAAAACACAATGAATAAAACGATATTTTCTCTGGCCATGCTGTTGGCCGCAAGTCCCATCTATGCCGCTACAAGTCTCTATCTGAAGACTCCGGGTGGGACACCTCAGGAATACAAGTTGAAAGCATCAGCCGATGGATCTCTCACAGATGCATCGGGGCGTAAACTTCCCCTGCGTATCTCCTGCACCACCACAGAGACAGACAACACCAAACACATGGTATACACCCTCACCGCCACCGACGACTGTTGGTTTAATCTCGAGAATGAGGTGCCGGTTTCCGATCAAAAACATAACGATTGTGAATTCTATATGCCCGGATTCTGGTATCACCACAACCTCCGTTCTCCGGAAGGTGCGCCGTCGTTCAAGGTGTCAGACAGTTGGACCGTGCGTGAAGATCGTCTTAGCTCCCCGCTCACCGGAGTATACGATCCAGAGGCAAAGAAGGGCTACACCGTACTCCGTGTCAATTCCGACCGGGCCGACTGCACCGAACAGAACCAAAGCGGAGATGTGATCCTTTCCGGTCATACCTCTATCGGCACCACAGGATTCCGTTCTGTCGATGGAAAGCCCTCGCTTGTATTCGGGTTCCCATATTCCGAGACACCCCGGCGATATATCCGTAAACTCACACTCATCAATCCGGTGAGAGCCTACGAGAAGTTGGGCAAAGGGGAGACTATCTCGCTCGAATGGGAGATGCGAACTCTTCCGGCCGATGACTATTCGGATTTCGTGGCTGATGTATGGAACTATACCTACGACACCATGCAGCCCGCTCCCGTCCAGACCGATCTTGATAATGAGGCCGCAAAGGGACATCTTGCCAAATACTTCAAGTCGAGTTTCGTAGACAAATACCCGATGAAGTATTACACCTCAGCCGGAATACGCACCGATGATTGTGCAAATAATCCTCTCTTCGAGATAGGGTTCGTAGGAAGAGTACTACTCAACGCCCACAATGCCCTTGAATATGCTACAGCCCATTCAGATGCCACAATGGCCGGGAATGCCTCATCAATATTCGAAAGTGTGCTCGCTCACGGCTTCACACCCAACGGATTTTTCAAGGAGACTATGAATCTCGACAATGGAGACGAGGCTGACGTTCTCAGTATCCGTCGTCAGTCGGAGGGAGTGTTCGCCGCTCTCAATTATCTTGACGCCGAGCGTCGTGCCGGACGCCGCCACAAGGATTGGGAAGATAAGGTTGTGGTACTTCTCGACAATATGCTCACTCTTCAGAACGCCGACGGCAGCTTCCCGAGAAAGTTCCGCGCCGATATGACCGTGACCGATGCGGCCGGAGGTAGCACCCCCTCCGCTACCCTCCCCCTCACTATGGCCTACAAATATTTCAAAAATAAGAAATATCTTGAAAGCGCACGTGCCACTGCAAAATATCTTGAGAACGAGCTCATCGACAAGTCTGACTATTTCTCCTCTACCCTTGATGCCAACTGCGAAGATAAGGAGGCCTCCCTCTACGCATCTACTGCCATGTATTACCTCACCCATGTCACCTCAGGCAAAGAGCGTAACCATTACATGGACATGTGCCGCAAAGCAGCATACTTCTGCCTGTCGTGGTATTATATGTGGGATGTCCCCTTCGCCAAAGGACAGATGCTCGGGGATGTTGACTTCAAATCGCGCGGCTGGGGCAACGTGTCGGTTGAGAACAACCATATCGATGTCTTTGTGTTTGAGTTTGCCACTGTGCTCGACAAGCTCGCGCAACATTACGGTGAAAACCGTTTCTCCAACTTCTCCAACGTCATCAAGAGCTCCATGCTCCAGCTGATGCCTCGTGAAGACAACACTTTCGATATAGCCAAAGCAGGATATTATCCGGAAGTAGTGCAGCACACCACCTGGGACTATGGTCGCAACGGCAAAGGGTTCTACAACGATATCTTCGCTCCCGGCTGGACAGTAGCATCACTATGGCAGATGCTCTCCCCCGACCGTGTTGACAAATTCTTCGACTGATAACACAAAACACCCGCAGTTCAGCCATACCCTCCCCCATATGTAAGGACGAGGAGGTTGGCTGAACTGTTTTTTTGTTTTTTTGACCTACACCTTTTGTAGTTCCTCAAACACATTTTCTAATTTTGCATCACTCATATTTATTATAAACCCAATTCCGATAACCGGCATTATGAACCTTAAGCAACAACTCATCGCTCTATATCTGATTGGCGCGGCAACCGCTACCGCCACTGCCCAATCACCGGCCTCCGGAACTTCCGGATCTCTCTACTCCAACCCTGTGATCAACCAAAGTGCCCCGGATCCTACCGTGATACGTCACTCCGACGGCACCTATTATCTCTATGCCACGGAGAATGTGAAGAATCTCCCGATATTCAAGTCGACCAACCTCGTCGATTGGGAATTGGTTGGCACCGCCTTTACCGACAAGACTCGGCCGCAGATGGTGCCCGATGGCGCTATCTGGGCTCCCGATATCCAATATATCGACGGGCGCTACGTGCTCTACTATTCCAAATCCCGTTGGGGAGGGGAATGGGAATGTGGAATAGGTGTGGCCGTATCCGACTCTCCCGAAGGCCCGTTCACCGACAAGGGACCTCTCTTCATCAGCAATGAGATCGGAGTGCAGAACAGCATCGATCCTATATATGTGGCTGAGGGTAATGAGAAATATCTTTTCTGGGGAAGTTTCCGGGGCATCTACGCCATCCGGCTCTCCGACGACGGACTCTCGGTGATGAAAGGCGCGAAACCTATACAGATAGCGGGTACACTTACGGAGGGTACCAACATATTCAAACACGACGGTTGGTATTATCTCGTGGGTTCGGCCGGCACATGCTGCGAGGGTGAACGGAGCACTTACCGTGTGGTTGTAGCACGCTCAAAGAATCTTCTTGGTCCATATGTCGACAAAGAGGGACGAGCAGCCATAGACAACGGTTTCTCCCTGATGATGTCGAGAAGCAAGGATGTGATCGGCCCGGGTCACAATGCCAATTTCGTCACAGATGATGCAGGTCAGCATTGGATGCTCTACCACGGCTTTGACG
>CAMWZE010000004.1 GCA_947178685.1 uncultured Porphyromonadaceae bacterium | reverse complement strand
ATTTGTATATTATTGATTTTGATAACACCTAAAGCAATATTCGTAAATCTAACATACTAATTTCATGAAACATGTACTACTTGCAACAGTTGTGACGGTAGCATCTCTTTCAGTCTACGGAAAAGACATCCGGGTTGTCGGAACAGTCTTGGGAGAAGACGGAGAGCCGCTGATCGGAGCCACGATTCTTCAAAAAGGATCTACAATAGGCACAACTGCTGATATTGATGGTAATTTCGTGCTGAACTGTGATGAAAAAGGCACATTGGTAGTTTCCTATGTGGGCTATCAGGCACAAGAGATTCAAGTAAAAGGACAGACCAATATTAATGTGGTGTTGAAGGAGTCAAACGAGAATCTCGACGAGGTCGTAGTGGTTGGATATGGTACACAAAGAAAGATATCAACCGTAGGAGCTCAGTCAAGCGTCAAATTCACAGGAGAACTAAAACAGCCGACCGCCAATCTGTCGTCTGTACTTGCCGGACGCGTATCCGGAGTCACCGGTATGCAACGAAATGGTGAGGCCGGCCGTGATGATAACACTGAAATCTGGGTGCGTGGTGTCTCAACCACTACAGTAGCCACGCCACTCGTGCTTGTCGATGGTGTGGAGCGTTCATGGACAACCATCAGTCCGGAGGATATAGAGTCTTTCTCCATTCTTAAAGATGCATCAGCAACCGCCGTCTATGGTGTGAAAGGCGCGAATGGTGTAATACTTATTCAGACAAAGAAGGGTACTAAAGGAAAACCTCGTATCAAGGTAGAGACCACTTATGGTATTACCAACTTTATCCAGGTGCCCGATCTCGCTGACGGCATCACCTACATGCAGATGGCTAATGAGGCATCCATGAATAAAAACGGTTATCCGGTATATACCCAAGACTATATTGCCAAGACAGCATCCGGCGAGGATCCCCTTCTTTATCCAAATGTCAACTGGATGAAGACACTCTTCCGTAAGAACGGTCATAATTTCCGGGCAAATGTCAACACCTCCGGCGGTTCGGAATTTGCACAATATTACTTCTCGATTGGATATTACAACGAGGGAGGTATGTATAAGGTGCGTAAAGATGAACGTTATGACGGTTCGATGAACTATAATCGTGTGAATTTCGTGAGCAATCTTACCATGCAACCCACGAAAACCACACAGGTGGACTTTGGCGTGAAGGGTGAGATTTCCGACTATAATACACCATATTATGATTCAGGGAACATCTTTACGGCAGCCATGAAGGCTTATCCTATTTACTATCCTACCAAATATGAAGATGACCGTATCCCTTATAGATTGAATGGTGGTGAGGTAACAAACCCCTATGCCATGATCTATATGATGGGTACAAACAAGCGAAATACTGCCGAGACACGTGCCGATTTGAATATCACACAGAAACTTGATTTCTGGCTTCCAGGACTTGAAGCACGTATCTTGGGAGCGTATGACACCTGGAGCCGTAATGACACTCAGCGTACTCCCGGCACCATGATTACTTATGATGTAACCGGGCGCGTTCCGATCACAAATGAACTGATTTACGTACGTACCGACCAGAACAACGGTAACGATTCCTGGGGATATGGTAAAAATTCATGGGGTCATCGTCAATATTATTTCGAGGCTGCCTTGCAATATAATCAGGAGTTCAATCACAAACATCGTGTGTCGGCACTTGCACTCTTCAACCTGACCGATTATTCAAACACGACTGCGGGTTCACTTTATGACGCAATGCCTTATAGATCGGTGGGTACGGCAGGCCGTGCTACTTACTCATTCGACGATCGTTATTTCTTTGAGGGAAACTTCGGATATAATGGTGCGGAGAACTTCCCGAAAGGACACCGATTCGGCTTCTTCCCCTCATTTGGTCTCTCATGGGTGCCAACTCACGAACCGTTCTGGCCTCAGACCACATGGCTTGATCTGCTTAAGATACGTGGATCATGGGGTAAGGCAGGTAATTCCAATCTTGGCAATAACGACCGTTTCATCTATCTATCCACAGTGGGAGGTGGCGGTAACTTCAAATTCGGTGCCGATGGCTCAAACCGTAACTGGGGTGGCGTGTCTGTAGGACGTCCGGGTATAGATCTGACATGGGAGGTGGCAACGAAATACAACCTCGGTATTGACATGACTCTTTTCAACAACTCGTTGAATCTTGCTTTCGATATCTTCAAGGAGCATCGCAACAACATCTTCCTTAAGCGAGCTGCGGTGCCTGACTTTATCGGTATCACTGAACTCCCTTATGGAAACCTTGGTGTGATCGACAATAAGGGTTATGAAATATCGGCCGACTATACTCTCAATTTGGATCAGGTGCGAGTAATGCTACGCGCCAACCTCTCATACAACCACAATACTATCAAAGAGGATGATTCAGCTGAGAAACCATATGAATGGCAGAATTCGCGTGGCCACTCACTCAATTCCAACTATGGCTACACTTGTCTCGGCTTCCTGAATGAGGCAGATATAGCAGATCCGTCTGTTGCCAAATTGAAAGGTATTGTTCAACAACCCGGTGACTTACGATATGCAGACCTTAACGGGGACGGTGTGATTGATGACTATGATAAGGGCTATATAGGCAATCCTACCGTACCGCGCTATACTTATGGCTTCGGTTTTACAGTAGACTGGAATAACTGGTATATAGGTGCGTTCTTCCAAGGTATTGCTCAGTGTGACATCACTATATCCGCTGCAAACCTCAAGCCTTTCATGGACGAATCGGCTAAGTGGTCACTTTATGCTAATATTGTGAATCGCTGGACCCCCGAAAACCAAGGTGTCGGTGCCGAATGGCCACGTCTTGACTACGGTCTCGTAAACGTAGAGAACTACGCAAACTCTACATTCTGGCTTCGTGATGGCTCCTACGTGAGAATGAAGACATTGGATTTCGGCTATAATATACCCAAGCATATAACAGACCGTCTGAAAATCAATACAGCTCGTATATTCTTCCAGGGTTATAATCTCCTCACATTCTCAGATTTCAAGCTCTGGGATCCTGAAGTGGGGCAAGGAAACGGTCTAAGTTATCCTAACACCAGAAGCTATAACCTCGGTATTAACTTCTCATTCTAATTTTTCAAAATAGAATTTTTCTGAAAGCAATGAAAAAGTATATTATATATGCATTTCTCGGGATGATGTCGATAGCTTCAACTACACTGACATCATGTGATGATTTTCTTGATAATCAACCTGAGAATCAACAGACAATGGATGATGTGTTTCAGACACGAAACGCAACACTAAACTTCCTCGGTAATGTCTATTCCTATGTACGCAGCCCGAACTGGTGGAGTAATGGCAATGTTTTTGCCGGAGCTTGTGACGAAATTGACGTGACATATGCGGAGTATGAGATTTCCAAGATTAACCTCGGCATGCTTGCGCCTGACAAGGAGGGTGATTCATATGGTAACTACTGGCGGCACTATTATCGTGGAATCCGGGCCGCAACATATTTTCTGGAGCATATCGATGAGAATCCCGAACTTGAGGCTTGGGAGATTACAAAGACAAAATGTGAGGCTCGCGCTCTTCGTGCATATTATTATCTGCGTCTGGTGCAGCAATATGGGCCGGTGATTCTCTTCGGTGACGATCCGCTGATCAGCGCCACATCTCCTACGGCAGATATGCAGCTCATGCGGGCTACCGCGTCAGAGTGTTTCGATTATATTGTAAAGGAGTGTGATGAAGTGTTGAAAATCGGAGCGCTTGCCAATTTCCGTGACGACAAGATAGAATATGGTCGTGTCACCAACTGTACTGTTCTTGGTATTAAGGCAAGAGCCCTCCTTTCTGCAGCATCTCCTCTTTATAATCAGGATGAGACTCTTGAGGTGTTCAAGGATCTTAAGAATCCTGATGGGCGTAAGCTTATGGACTACACTAATTCCGGACGTATAGGTGCAGATAATGCCGATGACCGTAAGACTCGCTGGCAGAAAGCTGCTGCGGCATGTAAAGCTGTGATGGACTATCCCGGACCGTCATTATATAAAAATGGCTCAGACCCGGTACAGATTTACCGTAACATTTTTATGGATGAGTGGAATTCAGAGGTGATATGGTCACGTCCTTTCAACGAAGGATTTCATGAGCCACAGCTTGCTCCCTCACCTCGCTTTGTAAACGGCTGGTCTGGTTGGGGCACCACTCAGGAGATGTTTGATGCTTTCTTCACTTCAACCGGTTATCCTGTGAAACTCAGGGAGACAGGTAAGTTTGATGATGCCGGTAATCCCATTTACGAGGGCTATTCCGACGACGGATCTTACACCGAGTCTGGTTTCTCAAATATGCAGCAGGATAACGGTTACACAGAGGCAGGAACATTCAAAATGTATTGCAATCGTGAGCCACGCTTCTATGCCACCATCACATTCGACAATATGAAATATCTGGCTAAGAGCAATCCGGCCATGGTGGAATTCTGGTATGGCGGCAATACGGGACGAACGATCAACGAGAACCGCAACTATTCTCAGACCGGTTACCTGCCCAACAAGTTTATCGATGCCCAGACCAACCCGAATACCGGTACATATATCACCCATTCACAGATTCTCATGAGGTATGCGGAATTCGTGCTTGGATATGCGGAGGCACTGAATGAGGCTGATTACGCCGGTAATCTAAACGAAGTATTGGCTACCATTAAGCTTATCCGCGACCGTATCAGTCTGCCCAGTTATGGAACCGGCAACAGAGAAGTGCCTGTGCCGAAAGATCAGGTTGCTATGCGTGAGGCTATCCAGCATGAACGCCAGGTGGAGCTTTGCTTTGAGGATTATCGCTTCCTTGATGGATGTCGTTGGTTGATAGCACCTCAGAAATTCGGTGGCCCGATGCATGGCATGAACGTACAAGACACCCGAGGCAAATCACACTTTTATGAGCGTACAGTATTCGAGACCCGTATATTCCCGGATTATGCATGTCTATGGCCTATTCCAATCAGCGATATCTATAAAGATAAACGACTTGTGCAGAATCCCAAGTGGTCGGAGATTTCATCTTCCACGATGGATGACGGATACGGTGTGGAAGGGTCAGGAAATTAATAAGTAACTGCTAAACAGATCATAAAATGAAAACGTCATATAAATCATTACTTATTAGCTTTGCGTTGAGTGCAAGTGGAATAATGACCTCCTGCGCTGACTATGAATGGAGTAATGAGCACAATACCAAACTGAGTGAATTCAGCATTGTCACAGGCGATCTGAACGTAAATGCAGTGACTGAGAGCCCTACTGATGAGATTATTGTGGAGTGGAACAAATCAGTCACCAATGATGCCACACTGGTGTTCTATAAAATGGTTTTCTCCACCACATCAGATATGTCTGACATATTCTATGAGGTTGACGCTCTCAATTTCGGAGTTGACACCAAGACCACCATTCGTATAAGTGAGGTAAACAAGATTGCGGAGCTTGGTGGTATACCCGAGAAAACAGAGGGTGTGATTTATTGGAGCATCAAAGCGAGCACAGGCATTGTGGAGGAGATCAACAGTGATGTCCACAAAATGACGGTAACCCGTCCGGAGGGTTTCGCTTATAATCCTTCTCACCTCTTTGTGGAGACTGCTTCCGGCGAATATCTCACCATGAAGAAGCTTGCCGACGGAGAATTTGAGCTTTACACTCAGCTTCCCGAGGGAAAATATAAAATAGCGGAGCGTCTTGATTCAGAGAAGAATCGTTATTTCGTGGTTAATAACGGTAAACTGCAATTTGGCGATGAGATAACGGTGCCTGATGGCAATGAAGTGACACATTTCTATGTGAATTTCAATAATTCGGAAGCCAACGTGGCTACAGTCAACAATGTCTATTTCCTATATCTTGGCGACCTTGACAATCCTGTAAAAATGAACCGTAAGGCTAATGAGGCAGTATGGGATGTGACATGGCATTATACTCTTGTGGGTTCTAACTATTCCTACAAGTTTATGGTAGACGAGACTACAATCGACAAGGTGGAGCAGACGCTTTATTACGGCTACGTGCGTGGCTCAAGCATCTCGCAGACAGCTTCCACAGGTTCGGATTACTTCTATATGTATCGTTGTCAAAATGATGCCAATACATATAGTTTCCGCCTCAGCAACAATAAGAGTTTCCAGCAAGACCGTGATCTGGAGATTACTACAACGTTGGGCACTCTTAATGAGACCGACCCCTATTTCCACTCAGTAGTGGTTAAAGAGGATTATTGATACAATTATCCGGCCCGGATGAGGGGCGATTCCATTGTTCGGGCCGGACTGACTTAACTCCATAATATTAACTTAAAAACTAAAAGCAAGTGAAAAATTTACTTAACTATGCCTTGCTGGCGTCAGCTTTCGGAGGCTCTGCTTTAGTAGCACACGCCCAGGACCCCATCGTGATCCAGGCTGAGGATTTCGATTACGGCTACAAAGTTCTTGCCGTGAATCCGCATGTAACTGTTGTAACTGACGAGGATGGAAATCAGACAGAGGTAGCGCTCCCCGCAGAAGAGGATCTCTCACAGATCGACGGATTATATCTTGGAGGTGACGGTGATTCATCTCCCGGTATCGGTTCATATGATGCCACTATCGGTGGTGAGGGTGGCATCTATGCCATGTGGAATGTAAATGTGCCTGTGGCAGGTACATATGACCTCACAATCTACTATGCCACCTATTTTGACCGTTGGTTGCGTCTAACCTTCAATCAGCAAGAATCAACCATCGTCTACTGTAAAGAAACCACTGCCGGCTGGACAGGAAATCCCGGTATGGCAACCGACGAGGAGGGAAATCTGCTACCTGATCAGGATCCTGCTATCGCAAAGAAGACCGTGAAGGTTTATCTCGAGGCCGGCGACAACACAATGAGAATCGATTCTTTCTTCGGATGGTCGACAGGTCATAATGTGCGCACAGGCTGGCTTCCTAACCTTGACAAGTTTGAATTCGTCAAGTCTGATACAGAAATCGCCGAGCCGGCAATGTGGGACAACTATCTCACAATAGTTCGTGAGATGGAGAGTGCTGACGGCAAATCGGGTTCTACAACATGTCCCGATAATCGTGGCGACATGCACAATGGTGCCGGTGGCTCGATTGGTGGTGGCGGTGGCACCCTCACATATAATGTAAATGTAGAGGAGGCCGGAGTATATAACCTTACCCTTTGGTATGGTCTTTACGGCACACGCTACACTAAGATCAAAGTGAATTATGGCGAGCCATACGAACTTATGTGCCGCCAGTGGGGTTCTTGCTCCTGGCAGGATGCCAACAGCCATACCAATGTGCTCATAGACCTTCAGAAAGGTGATAATATTATTACCTTCATGAACTTTACTAAGACCGGAGACAATGCTTCTGACAATGCCGACACAGCTCCGATGGATCTCTTCACTCTTGATAAGGTTCGTTATGACGACTATGTAGCACCCAATAATGAAATAGCCGCTCCTTATTACACACTTTCACGTGTGGCAGTCTATACATCAGACGAGCTTAAGAACGTAGAGACCGCACTAAAAGACCGTGATGAATGGACTCTTGCCGAGGCTGATGGAAATCAAGCTAAACTCACTCTCGAGTTCCCATGGCCTATCGTGATGACTGCATATAGCTTTGGCACTACTGCCGATATTTCCAAGTGGACTCTTGAAATTTCCAACGATGGCGAGAATTGGAGTAATGCTCCTTCCGGTGAAAAGGGTAGCGTAGGTGCCATCACTACCTTCACAATGATGAATCCCTTCAATGCCAACAACCTGAAGCCCTTTAAGTATATCCGTGTCAATATCGATGGCGATGTGCCGGCTTCTATCGGTGACTTCTCTGTATGGGGCTATCCTTATATGGATGGTGTAGCAAACAATCCCACAGGACTTATCAACATTCCGGCATTCGAGGGTGAGGCTGTAGCCGATGCTGAGAAAGGAAATATCTATCCCAATTACTGGGAGGATCTTGCCGCTTACTATCAGGATTTCTACACTGTATCTAATAATGGATATACCAATATAGATCATCCTGCAGATCCTGTCACAGGCGAAGCTGGAGTATTCTATGCAGATGAAACAACCCATAAGATCTTCGACAACGATAACAGCACATTCTGGACTCCGGTTGGAGTGACTGCTTATGATGAGAATACCGGCGAAGGTGGCGTTACTGTTGAACTTTGGCTTGACGAGCCCGCTCAGGTTCAGTCTTATCTTATTGCTGTGCCTTACCGTGTGAATGCAGAGACCGGTGTGGCTCAGTTCACTGAGAGAAATCCCAAGAACTGGATGCTTGAGGCTCTTGATGAGAATGGTGACTTCGCAGCAATCGATGAGGTTAAGAATTTCGATTGGTATACAATCGGTGCAGCCTATATCCTCCCCGTAGCACAAGACTTCGAGTCGGATTACTACCGCTTCACTCTCAAAGATGGCGGCACACTCCAGCTTTCTGAACTCCAGCTCTTCACCGACAACTATTCAGGTCTTGACAACACCGACACTTCAGTAGGTGAGGTGATTGACAATGCTGTTATTGTCAGCTTGGAGAAGGGTGCAATCAATTTCACCGCTTCAGAGGGTACTGTTTACGGTATCTATTCACTCAACGGTATTAACGTAGCAAGCGGCAAGGCATCTGCCAACGGTAACACAGTTAACCTTGCTCCCGGTATGTATGTTGTTAAAATCGGCAATATCGTAAGAAAAGTCGTAATTCGCTAATCAATTAACCTACAAACTGAAAGGAGGACCGCACTCCGGTGTGGTCCCCCTTTTTTCTTTAAATACTTTAATTATGAAACGTATTATCCTACCAGTATTGGGCATTGCATTCGGTGCCGGTCTTGCCCCCGCGCAAGATATCGTTTTCCAGGCCGGCGATAAACAGACGGCAGATAATCTCCCGACTCCCAAAGTGGTTGAGGTTGCCGGTGTGAATTATGCTGATGCGGAGTGTCTGGGCCAACCGGCCATCAAGCATATCCTTTACTCAGACTACCTTAATGGTGAATACACCGGTATCAAATATGCCGTCGAGGCTAAGGAGGCCGGTGAATATGAGCTCTCAATCTCATATTTTACTATGGACCAGAGATACATTGCCGTAAAGGTAAATGATCAGAAAGAGGATATAGTGAGATGTGACACCACCGACGCATGGGGGCTTGGCGATTATGACGAGGAGAACGGATATAACACGCCTGCAGTCTCTACTATAAAAGTTTGGCTCAATGCAGGAGAGAACATCATCAAGGTGTCGACAGCTCCGGTGTACTATCCTATTGCCGGAGAGGAAGGGAATATAAATTTCAACTATCTGCCCAATATCTATAAATTTGCCTTCACAAAGGTGGAAGGTTCCGACAAGAAGGCAGAGGATTTCGCTGATTCATCAGTGGCTCCCATTCTTGTAGAGGCCGAGGCAGGATATGAGGTTTCAAATCTTGATGTCCGCAATCCTTTCCATACGAATGAGACATCGGGCAACTATACCGGAGCCGACCTCGATATGAGCGCCTATGGATTGTATAGCCTTGATATACCTGAGGAGGGTGCGTATCTCATGCGCCTATGGTATTGCACTATGCAGAACCGTCCTTTCGTGATTACCGCCGAAGATTATCCGGCTATTACAGCGCGAGCAGCCGGAACAAGCGGTAACTGGGATTCCGCTCATTCTTTTATTTATGTGCCGGTGTATCTGAAAGAGGGAAAACAGACTCTTAAACTCAGCGGCGACGGCTCAAACTATGGCCCTATAGCTGACTGTTTCGAACTTGTACCCTTCAATGCTGACTGGTATGAGGCTCCCGAGAAAGACACCTCTGTGAAATATCCTCAGCATGCTCTTTCAACAGCGGCTGTATACTCATCGGATATCTTCAATGATCTTAGCGCTGTACGTGACTTCAGTGAATGGACTTCAGTAAGCTCAGACAAAAAAGAGGGAACAGTTACACTGGAATTCCCCTGGAATACTGTTATCACAGGTTTCGGTATCGCCACGGAGAATAATACCGCTGACTGGAAACTTGAATACTCAAACGATGGTGAGAACTGGTTTGCTCTTGATATTCCGGCAAACTTCTACAAGTATACCACCAAAGTAATTGAACGAGGTAGCGAGGGCAACCTCTATAACGAGGTTATTCCTGCTAAATATGTTCGTCTGTCAATAGCCGGCGACCAGGAAGCTTCTCTCGCAGAACTCTCAGTTTATGGCTATCCCTATGTTGCCAATGAATCGCACAATCCTGTAGGTCTTGTCAACGCCTCCAACATTCTCTCTAACGATGGAGGATGGCCTGATGCTTCCGGTGCTGAGGGTATCGGTATGATTGCTGACGGATTTAACACTACTTGGTGGACACGCAACGAGGGTAATGATCCTGTGGAAATAGAAGTCAAGCTTGACTCTGAATATATGCTTGAGTCTTATTTGGTTGCTATTCCTTACCGTGCTTCACAGCAAGCACGCAACCTCCGTGGATGGTCGCTCTCAGCAGGCGAGGAGTTAATCTCGGAGGTTGAGAATATGAATTGGGTGGCCCAGGGAGCTGCCGTGATCATACCCGTAGAGCCTACTTCTGCTTCTGCTTCCTACAAACTCACAATTCCTAACGCCCAGGCTTATCAGCCTCATATGGCCGCGTTCCAGCTTTACGGAACCGAGGCTACCGGTGTAGAGAAGATGGAAATCAATGCTGTTGCCAAGGTGGCAGGACTCAAAGGAGCCGTTGCTTTCGAGGGTGAGGCTGGCGCCTCTTTCGGTATTTACACTGCAAACGGTGTCAAGGTGGGCGCCGGCATCGTAGCCGCCGGGACAAACAATGTGGCTCTTTCAGCCGGTCTTTATATCGTGAGAATCGGTGACAAGGCTGTGAAAGTAGTAGTGAAATAATAACTGACTCTTTTCGGTAGAGGGGATTCATAGGGACACCCCTCTACCGAAATTTATCTGTCCCTATTCAATAGATTCATTCAAATTTACTTTTAATATTCACTCCAATGAGCTATAATGATTTCAGGACAAGCCGGTAGAACCCCGGTGTCAATATTATCTTTATCAATTATTAACCAGTTGTGAAATGAAAAAATATATTTACCCTTTACTATTCATGCTCCCTTTGGGATGCACCACACTGATGCATGCCGAAGAGACAAAAATCATAAACTCCCCCGACGGAAAGATTGAACTGTGTGTGACTTATAACGACGACACATCGCTCTCTTATTCTGTGAAGAAAGGGGGACGTAAGATAATCGATACATCGGCTCTCGGTCTGAAGTATACCTCCGGTGCCATCAACAGATTTTCTCAGGGTGTGGAATGGACTGAGGAGAGCCATGATGAGACCTATAATCTTCCTCACGGAAAGGTGTCAACTGTCCGTAACTGCTACCACGAGCTTACGGTGGTGGCTAATGAAAAACAACTAAAAGGACTTATTGTGAGATTCCGCGTCTATGATGATGGAGTGGCTTTCCGTTATGAGGTTAAAAATAAAAAAGGCACTACAATAACCGATGATCTCTCTGAGTTTAATATAGCCACATTTCAGAAATGCTGGATACAGAATTATGACCATGGATATTCAGGATTTTTCGATCCTAAAGGCTGGTCGGAACTTACGAATGAAAACGGATATTGTGCACCGGTATTGATACAATGTCTTGCCAATGAGCATATTTTGCTCACAGAAGCCAACAATATGGGGCAGATGGCAGCCTCAAGAATCCGCCCCGGTGAGAAAGCAAAACAACTGTATTTTGATATCGAGGGGAATTCCTCAATCACCACCGACTCGTTCTTATCGCAATGGCGCACACTGGTGATAGGTAAGACCACAGAGATTGTGGAATCTACTCTTGTCCAGAATCTGTGTGACGACACTACTCTCGAGGGCTGGGAAGAGTGGGTGAGACCTGGTATAGCCTCATGGGACTGGGGTGCGGAGGATGGTAATCGTAACGGTAATGTCACACTTGAGCGCTGTAGGAAATATATCGATTTCGCCGCTTTTATGGGATGGCCTTATTTCCTTCTCGACGATGGTTGGGACGGACGTGTAAATTTGGCTGATGTAACGGAGTATGCTTCAGAAAAAGGGGTGAGAATATTGCTCTGGAGCCATCAAAACCGTTTTGATAATTCAGATTACGACAAGAATTACAAGATTCTAAAGGAATGGGCTGATCTTGGAATCGCAGGTGTCAAGATCGACTTCTTTACCGGTGATGAGCTGGTGATGCAGAAGAAATATCAGGTGCTGCTTAAGGCAGCTGCAGATTGCAGGCTGATGGTAAATTTCCATGGATGCAATCTCCCTACAGGTACAGAACGTACATGGCCACATCTCATGACTACGGAGGCCAACTATGGAGGGGAGATGTATAAGGATTGGGGACATCTTTGCCCGGTGAGCCATGGTGCCAATCTCGCGCTCACACGAAATGTAGTGGGCCCGATGGATTATACTCCTGTAAGATTCGGTAAGATGGATGGTTGTGCCACAGCCAATACTTCGTGGGCTTATCAGTCGGCTTTACCTGTATTGTATGAATCCGGTTTTCTCACTACATGCGACACCCCCTCCAACTTCCTTGGAAGGGAATCGACTCCGTTATTGAGAAATGTTCCGTGTACATGGGATGAGATCAAATGTCTGAAAGCGGTACCGGAGACAAGCTCGAAATTAGACAACAATGATCCCGCCGAGGTAATTATCGCCCGTCGTTCCGGCGATGAATGGTGGGTGGCCGGCGTGTCGCCGAAAGCGCGTACCCAAAGCGTCAAACTTGACTTCCTTACTCCGGGAGTTAAATATTACGCTTATATGTATCATCAGGGTGTACATGCCACCGACATAGCATTTGAGAAGAGAGAGGTGACATCGGAAGAAACGGTATATTTCAATCTCAAGCATCAGGATGGTTGGGTCATGATAGTGTCTCCGAGCAATGATATCACCTATCCCTACACGATACGTCGCGAGGCCGAGGATTATGCACGAGGAGTCGGGATAGCCTCCGACAATAACTGGTGCTCACAGGGTAAGAAGGTGCAGGTGATGAATAATGCCTCCACTCAGTCGATATTTTTTGATGATATCGATACAGACCATGAGGGTGAGTATACCCTGACTTTTTTCTATACTAACGAAAACAAGTCGACCGCATATGTGCAGGTCAATGATGACACTGCTCAGTTGCATTCATTCAATAGGGCTGGTGGAGAGTCATCTCATGATCCTTTGGGATTCACCACTATCCGCGTCAATCTCAAAAAGGGAAGGAACACTCTAAAGATTTATAGCGCCGGAAGATCCAATACACCAGCCTTTGACCGTATACTCTTTATGAAGGAGGTGAGCGATGCCTCGGAGGGAAGTGGTGTAAATGAAACTGTTGCCGATATTCTTACTCCGGAAATACGGTTGATTGACAACCGCATTGTTGTAAACACTCTTGAGGAAGGCGACTTCACACTTTATGGAATTGATGGACGCGAGATAATGCGGTGTCCCTTGAGATCCGGCTATAATGAGTTTGATGTGAAATCCTTGTCGGGGACTGTGGTAGCTAATGTGCATGATGGTTCGGCATCATTTTCAAAGAAATTTATATTGTAATCCCAATCCTAAGTATGATTATGGTAAAAAGAAATTCAATTCTTCTCCTCTCTCTGATGGCTGTAATCGGCGTGAATGCTCAGCAGACTATGCTTGAATCAAATCTACTGTCAGAGGCGGTGGAGATCGGAGTGGAAAACGCAATACTGTCTGATTCCCAGGCTCTCTTCGATGGCATCGATACCACGATTGCGAGAATTGAGGCAAAGGGCGGAGTGCCATCCTTGATTGTGAAGTTTGATCATCCGGTCAATGTCGGCGCTATAAATTTTGTTGCCGGTGAGGACGTTTCCCTCACACCTAAGCAGGTCTACGTCTACAGCAGGGACTCCGACAGCGCTGAATGGAAAGTAGTGAGAAGGATCAACTCCATGTCGTTTCCGTTAGCTTTTGTGAATTTCGCATCTACTGTTGGAAACAAATCACATCCTCAGTATAAGATAGAGATCCGCAATCTAAAAAACGGAGGCTCGGTGTTGGAGCTTTCTGAACTGCAGCTACTTGGAAATAATCCCGGAGCGGATGTGGTAAGTGAGCGGGGATATATGTCGCTCGGGAAAAACTTCTTTGACAATGGAGTGATGGAAGACAATGCGTGGAACGCACAGATGCAGTTTGATTTAGATGAGCCCGTTGCAATATCAGGCTACTCACTTGGGATGGGCAGCAACAGTAAGAAAGCAGACAGACCGAGGGTATGGGAGCTTTTAGGATCGGAGGATGGTGAGAATTGGATTTCTCTTGATATGCGTAGTAACCAACCGCAGCTGTCAAGTGATAATTATAACATCTCCTATTATTGGGAGAAGCCAGGGATAGAAATTGATTTTGGTAAAGTAGCGGATGACCTATATGGCATGCTTTCAAAGAATTTTACGAAAGTTTGGGGAAGCGGAAGCTATCTTATGCATAGTTGGAGCCACGATGCAGATAAAGTAAACAGAGGTTATAATTATTGGTGGATGGCTCACGCCGTGGATGCATATGTGGATGCTTTCGCACGAACCGGCAAAAATTCTTATCAGACCTCGGCGCGTCAGATCAGAACAGGTATGTATACGGCATATAATGCCGGTCGGCAGGATCTTTTCAACGATTTCAACGATGACATGGAATGGATGTGTATTGCTTGTTGCCATGCTTATTGGAATCTGACAATAGAAAAAAGTAAATGGCTTGAAGAGGCTAAACAACTGTTTGATTGGATATGGCAGAGCTGGGATGATACCACAGGAGGCATTTTATGGACAGTAGGGAGCCAACGGGGTGTGCTGTCAAGTAAAAATTCCTGTTCGAACGCTCCAGCAATGATTTGTGCCAATTATCTATATGAGATCACAGGAGATGAGTCTTATCTTGAGAAATCGAAGATGATTTTCGATTTTATGCTCCGACATAATCTCTTTGATGACGGATTTGTTAAGGATGGACCCGAACAACCAAGCAGGGGCTGGGCATTCACCTATAATCAAGGCACTTGGGTTGGAGGTCTGCTGGGTCTTTATAAGGCCACAAAAGATAAAACATATTATGATATCGCTGTAGACCTTATGGACAAGAGCATTGATAGCCGATGGTATTCACCAAATGGAATAATGTGTGAAAGTGGTAAAGGCGATGGAGGCCTGTTCAAAGGAATCTATATCAGATATATCACGGAATGGCTGCTTTCCGGATTGCTTGATGAGGAGCGGGAAGTGCGCTATGCCGGTTATCTGTTGGAAAATGCACGTTCGCTATATCTGTCAGCATTGCTGAAGCCTGAGCTTACGATTATGGCAAACTGGCAAGATCGCGGAGAGGCAAACCTCGACACGTATGATTCCTCTGTAGTGCTAAGTGGACTTTTTCTTCTCGAGGGTGTTGACAAACTACGTCGAGCAGGAATTTTGAGAGAGAATTATACTGTAGCCAATCCCTCACATGGCAAAATGTTCAGTCATTACCGCTTGAATGTTACAGCCAACTATGGAGGTAATAATGTGGAGCTTGAATCATTCAGATTGCTGGGAGCAACTGCCGATTCCGGCGTTGATTCCGTAGCAGACACCAAAGACAGTGGCAACGACGCATGGTACACTCTTGGCGGCCTGAAGATATCCGAGCCTTCCTCAGCAGGAATCTATATACACAAGAATAAAATTATTGTAAAAAGATAAAAACTTGACATCATGAAAAAATTTGTAGCAGCCATAATCCTTTGTGGGTTGACAATCCCTGCAATGTCAGCAAGAGACTATGATCTTCAAGATCAAACAGAAGTCTTCAGGAGGGTTCGCGACTCATTCAACGGATTCAAAAGTGCCAAGCTTAACCGTAAATTCAATAAAAACGGTAAGTACTATACCGGCTATAAAACTCAAGGAGAATCATCTACAAGTTATAGATATTATTGGGAACAGAACCTGTGTCAGATGGCTACTTCTGATCAGGCAACTTTCACCGGCGACCGTCTGGCATCTCGTCTTGCCGATGAACTATGTGAAGGCTTCTGGATACATTATGACAATAGCTGGGGTTTAGGATGGAATGAGTATATAGATGATCAGCTATGGCTCGCACTATCTCTCATACGAGCCTATCGGAATGGTGGCAACGAGCGTTGGGTAGAGGGTGCGAAGACAGTTTTTGATACACTTTTTGAAAGAGGATGTCATGGTCCAGGGGATGTATGGGAGTCTCTTGGTTACAATGCATCAGACGGCACTAAAGGTCTTTGGTGGCAGGTAAGACCCAACGTGCATGACGAACTGACCGGTAACTTCAATGCTGTGGTTAAGTCTCCTTTAAGCAACAGTGGAGTCGCGGCTTTAGGTGCTTATATCTATCAAGCCACCGGAGAGGAGGAATATCTCACCAAGGCTGTCAACATCTGGAATTGGGTGGCAGAAACACTCTATGACCATTATGACAACCTGGAACATTCCGGCCAGCCTAAAGAGGGCATTTCGGAAGGATGGCGTCCTGAGTTTCATGGTACATATGGCGGGAAACAAGTGGATCAGAATCAGTTTGTCCAGGGGCGGCGTACGCTTCATGATCAATCCACATTTCTCGAAGCCACGAATGCGTTATATCAAGTAACGAAAGACTCAAAATATAAGGATTGGTGTGAGACAATCCTTTTCGATATATTTAACCGACGTGTGGAGAAAAATACCGGTAAACAAGTAGAGCAAGGCTACATTACCGGATGGCATGACTTCGGATCTAACGGAATGTCGACTGACGGTGCATGGTGTTGGGAGGTGGCCCGCGCAATTTCGATGTTTGTGGTTGATAATGATGCATGGGATATGACTACATTCGAGCGCAAGGTCGGCGACAGTCCGTTGAATGGTACTACTGTGAACATACCCAGAGGCTGGACGTTGTATGAATGGATGTGCCATCAGGCCACTCGACTCATAGGTGATACGGAAACGTGTATAGTCTTACCTATAAGAGAATCGATAGCTGAGAATTATCTGGAGGCAGAGGATGCTGAATTTTCAGACAACACCTCAAGGAAGATTGCTGTCAAAGAAGATTATTTATGTTCAGGAGGAAAGAAAATATCCAACTTTGGAAAGGGTTCAACTGTCACATTCAATTATGAGACTCCTGTGGCGGGAATATATGAGCTCACATTCGGTTACGGCATGAAAAATCCGAAATCATCATTATCGGTAAGTATAAATGGCCGTGATCCGGATCTATATGAACTCAACACTACCGGCTCCGGCAATAATGCTGATCAGATAGATGAATTTTTTATGGTGGTGCCTCTTTCAGAGGGCATAAATACAATTACGTTGGAGCCAAGTCGCTCGACACCGGGTATAGATCTTGATTACCTTTACATTATTCCTGGAGGAGGCGTATGGAAGAGCGCAGCTTATGAGGCGGAGAATCAGAAACTTATTGAAGGCGCTACGGTGAGAAGATTCACCAATGCTTCCAACGGTCAACTTGTAACATTAAATTCAGGAGATGGTGTGGAGTGGAATCTTGACGTTCCTTCCGCAGCACGTTATGAAGTAAACCTGCGTTACACTTCAGCGAAAGGTGGTGAGATCGTTGTAACAACAGGCAACGGAGATAAGACAGTGGAGTTGCGTTCCACCGGTAACCGTAATGTGCTTGGCACGGTCTCGTTTGAAGTAGATCTCAGACCTGAAGAAAACAGGTTATCACTAAGTGCTTCGGGTGATCTTACCGCTGATCTTGATAATCTCACAATCGAAATGAAGGGACTGCCCGAAAGTTCGTTGGCGCATATTGATAACATTATGTATGACCAAAATTTGCAAAGAGATGATGAGTGGTATACTATCACCGGTGTAAAAATAAATGAACCTACCACCCCCGGCATCTATATCCATAATCGGAAGAAAATAATTATAAAATAAAATATAGATAATCAGGAGGTTGATATTAAGATATTGTTATGAGAAAGATATTTTCTGTGATTATATGGTTGTCGGGTTTACAGGTTATGGCTCAACAGAATCCGGGTTGTCTGGTGCCCTCTACACCATCTCAGGCCCCTGATTACTATTGCACCTGGAATCTGCAAGGATTTGTATCGGGTCATACTTTTGGCCCCGGCTCCAATGATTTCCGTGCGGAGATGAATGAAGATAATCTGTTTGGTACGCATAAAGTGTATGCTGAGAATGAATTGAAAGCAATAGATGGAGTGGAATATCGGGTGGACAGTCGCTATCAGGGTTGGCTTAATCATTTTCCCTCCATACGTCAGGATTTGATGTTTGTGATGGATGATTCCTGGGATATACCCTCCAATTCAAACAGTAAGCGTCCGCATGGCATGAATTATGATAATGAATACCTGGCTATCCTGACCATTGACCCTACACGTTTTCCATCTTTCGAGGGAAAAGACTCGGAGAGGATGACAAAGTTGGTGGATGCTGTGAAAGAGAAAGGTTGGAAAGGTCTGGGAGGGTGGATATGCGCTCAGAATCATATTGAAATTAACAAATAATACACCGGAAAGCCCAATACATTGGAGAATTCGAAGATGTGGACA
>CAMWZE010000003.1 GCA_947178685.1 uncultured Porphyromonadaceae bacterium | reverse complement strand
GAGCGGTAAGCGAGGCTCGAACTCGTGACCCTCAGCTTGGGAAGCTGATGCTCTACCAACTGAGCTATTACCGCGTTTGTAGGGCAAAATTATACATTATTCTGCAATTTTCCAAATTTTACCAATTTTTTTTGCTAAATTTGCGTTGCATTCTTTTCGCGTTCTCTTTCAGGTAAGATGATATGCTACTTGAAAGGATTGATGATGAGTGGTTTATGCATGGGCCACATGGATGGCCGATTGTAGGAAGATATAAATTGCTTTACACATACTTAAGTATATGGCTACAGAGTATTACCTGATTATCAACGAGACCCAACGTGGTCCTTTCGCTTTTGAACAGCTCGCTGCACAGGGCCTGAATCCTGACATGCTCGTATGGCGTGCCGGGCTCCCTGATTGGACAAGAGCCTCCGAGCTTCCAGAGCTTTTTGAACTTATGAACGTTTCCGATCCATACGCATCTGTAAACGGCCGATCCGGGCAGGATACAAATGGAGGAGATGGCTATAAACATAATCAGTATGGACTCAATAATCAGAGTGATGCTGCCAATCCCAACTATGGAAATGACTCACGGAATGGCTCGCCTGATTTCGGCCGGAATCCTCAGTATGGTCAGCAACCTAACTTCGGTCAGAATCCTCAGTATGGTCAGCAGCCTAATTACGGTCAGAACCCACAATACGGTCAGCAGCCGAATTATGGCCAAAACCCTAATTATGGTCAAGGTCAGCAACCGAACTTCGGTCAGAATCCTCAGTATGGTCAACAGCCGAACTTCGGACGCTATGATTACAATAACGGAGGGCAGCCGGTAAGACAGAATTGGCTTACATGGGCTATAATAGCAACTGTGGCGGGATTCTTCTTCTCCTGTATCGGTGGCATTTTCGGTATCATAGGAATAGTGCAGGCTAACAAAGCCAACAATTGCTATCGGCTGGGCTATGATGCTCAGGGGGACCAGGCTAACAATACTGCAAAGATTATGACCATCATTGGCCTTGTGCTTAGTGCCGTCGGCGTGTTGGGCACAGCCTACATATTTAGAAACGGTGGACTATTATCTCTATTCTGACGATGAAGTATTTCGCTATCATTGACGGAGAGAAACGCGGACCTTTTGAACTTGATCAACTCGTAGAGGCCGGAGTGAGACCTTCCACCTATGTATGGTGTAAGGGAATGGCCGATTGGGATAAAGCGGAGAACGTGGCCGACATCTGCCGTATGTATCGTGGGCGGCTATACGATCTGCTTCACCCGAAGATGGAGATGCCTCAACCTCAGCAACCGTCGCAATTCGAGCAGTCGTCGGCTACTGAAGATGGACGTACGTCAACGCGCTTCGACCGAATGTTGCAAGACACACGCCTTCCCTCGCTTGAGGAGATCGATGCCATGCAAGATATATCGCGACAGCCTGCCAATATGCTTCTCCCGGCCATCATTGTCACGCTGCTATTTTTTCCTCCATTGGGAATCTTTGCCATATATTTCGCTGTGGCTTCAAGACGATGCTGGAAGAAAAGTATCGAGATGGCTTCATCCGAGCAGCAGAAAGACTCTTCGGGCAACTCTTCGAAGAATGGCGGTAATGACAAATTGTCGGTGAAAGACTGGCAGCGCCTTGCCCATGAATATGCTCGTGCGGCCAAGATGTGGACCGGTATTACCTTTTTCATAGGTCTGATTCTCTACGGTTTCCTCTTTTCCCGAATATTCTGAATAAGATTTATAAATATATATTTCATAACTAACCAACAATAAAAGTAACATTAAACGATGCTTGAGATATGTTGCGGTGATCTCGCAAGCGTGCTGGCTGCCAAGGCCGGCGGCGCACAAAGAATAGAATTATGCACAGGACTTCTGGACGGCGGTCTGACTCCCTCCATGGGTCTTATACATGCTGCGGTGGCAACCGGAATGCCGGAGATTAATGTGCTTGTACGTCCTCGTCCGGGCGACTTCCTCTATACTCCTGAAGAACTTGCTCTTATGGAGAGCGACATACGTGAATCGATAGCTGCCGGTGCAACCGGAATCGTTATAGGTATACTCACCCCTGAAGGTGAGATTGATAAGGATGCGTGCCGCCGTCTGATAGAGGTGGCTCGTGAGGCCGGACGCGAAGCCGGCCGTGAGAAGATCAACATCACTTTCCACCGGGCTTTTGATGTGTCGTGTGACGCTGACAAGAGTCTTGAAGATCTCATCTCTTTGGGTTTTGACTGTGTGCTTACATCCGGACAGGCTCCTTCGGCTGTGAACGGGGCGCTGATGTTGGGCCATCTTGTAAGACGAGCGGCCGGGCGCATAGCTATTATGGCAGGAGCCGGAGTGACACCCGCCAATGCCCGCGACCTGATTGAGGTGACGGGGGTTGACTTCCTTCATTCCACGGCGCGTAAACCTATAGCGAGCCGCATGAAATTCCGTCGCCCCAGGGTGCCTATGGGAGCACCGGGCACTGACGAATATGCACCTCTCTCCACTTCGCCCGATGTGGTGGCCTCTCTTGTAGCCAAGACCGTTAAAAATTGAGTTAATTATAATTTAATTTACCTGCCATGAGAAAGACATTGTTGCTGTCTCTCCTTGCGTCGGCATTGCCGGCTTTTGCCTTGACGCCGGATGAAGCGATGACGTTCCTCTACTCAACCTTATCACTTCCCGACAAGACGGACTATTCCGAGGATTTCTATCGCCGAAATGTAGAAGCCTCTCTGAAGGCTCGCGAGGAGATGCCCTGGGGAGCTACGGTGCCTGACCGTGAGTTCCTTCATTTCGTGTTGCCGGTGAGGGTGAACAATGAAAATCTCGATTATTCGAGAGAGACCTTCTACGATACCTTGAAAGACCGTGTAAAGGGTCTCAGCATGAAGGATGCAATTCTGGAGGTGAACCACTGGTGTCATGAAAAGGCTACCTACCGTCCCTCCGATGCGCGCACATCATCCCCGCTATCTACCATGAGCCAGGCTATAGGACGTTGTGGCGAGGAGTCGACCTTTACTGTAGCAGCGCTCCGGGCCGTCGGTATTCCGGCCCGCCAGATCTACACGCCACGCTGGGCTCACACTGATGATAATCATGCTTGGGTGGAGGCGTGGGCCGACGGTGAATGGCACTTCCTCGGAGCTTGCGAGCCGGAGGCTGTGCTTGATCTGGCATGGTTCAATGCTCCGGCTTCGCGCGGGTTGCTTATGAGCACAAATGTGGCGGGAGATTATGACGGTCCGGAGGAGGTGTTGCTGAAGGAGCCTCTCGTGACACGCATCAACGTAACCTCCAACTACGCTCCCGTGGCAACTCTTCCCGTGAAAGTTGTAGATACAGCAGGCAATCCGGTGAAGGGGGCGAAGGTGAATTTCTGTATATATAATTATGCGGAATATTATCCGGCGGTGACCAAGATGGCTGACGAGAACGGAGAGACATCCCTCAAGTCGGGTCTCGGCGACATTGTGGTGTGGGCTACTGACGGAGAGAGATTCGGCTTTGCCAAAGGTTCTGCCGGGGATTATGCGTCTGTGGGTGCAAAACCGTTGACAGTGGTGCTCGACAAGAATTCTGATTATGAAGGTGAGATAGAATATACCATCATACCTCCTGCTGCCGGTGCGCCGCTTCCTGTTGTCACAGAGGAGCAGCGGCGGCTCAATGACCGGCGTCTTGCCCATGAGGATTCAATCAGAAATGCATATACATCTACATTCATCACGCCTGAAAAAGCAGCTGATATAGCCGCGACGTTAGGTGTAGACCGAGAGAAAACCATAAAGATACTCACTGAGTCAAGGGGCAACCACCGTACACTCACGCAGGCTCTCGAGACGATGGATCCGATGCGTCGCGATAAGGTGGTGGATCTGTTGATGCAGGTGAGTGAGAAGGACCGCCGCGACATAACCATACCGGTGATTCATGACCATGTGGTTAACGTGATAGGTTATGCCCTTGATCCGGATGACAACAACATTGTGAACAGTCCCGATTTCCTCGGCATGGAGAAGGTGTGTTTCGACAGCCATGTGCTCAATCCGAGAATAGAGAACGAGGGGCTTACGCCATGGCGTTCGGTATTGGTTGAGGCGTTCGGAGGTGATAGACTTACGGAATTTCGCAAGAATCCGAAAGAGTTGATCAATTGGATAAAGGGTAATATCTCAGTCACTGCGGATGAAAATCCCCAGCGTCTGAGAATGAGTCCGGAGGGTGTCTTGAAACAACATCGCACTGATGCCCGTTCCCGCGACATCTTCTTTGTGGCGTTGGCCCGCACGGCCGGAATCCCTTCGAGAATAGATCCGGTTACCGGTAAAACTCAATATGCCGTGGCCAATCCCGGCAAGGTAGGTGAGACTATATGGTATGACTGGGTGGATGCCGATCTTGACGGTTCCGACCCGGTGGATGCTTCCGGGTCAACGGAAAGTGGCTCAGTCAGCACAACCCTCACACTCAGCTTCGTGCCCGAAGGATTTGTAGCCGATCCGAAATACTATTCGCAATTCACCATATCAAAGATTACGGATGGCATTCCCCGTCTTCTCGAATATCCGGAGGAGTCTACCGTATCGGAGATTTTCGCCACCCCTCAGCAGGTTGAACCGGGACAGTATATTATCACCAGCGGACAGCGGCTTGCCGATGGCGGAGTGTTGAGCCGCAGCGAGATTTTCAAGATAGCACCGGGTATGGCGATGGAACGTAAGCTTATAGTGCGTCAGGATCCGACGGTGACATCCGTTATCGGTTCGCTTAACGCCGAGAATCTCTATCATGATCTTGCGACAGATGCTGATAAGAGTCTGTTGTCTACCACCGGACGAGGCTACTATGTGATGGCACTGGTGAGTCCCGGTCACGAACCTTCGGCTCACGCGCTCAACGACATCTCGGCGGTAGGGAAGGATCTTGAGGCTACCGGAGTCAAGATAATGACACTTTTCGCCGATAAAGAGAGGGCCTCGCGTTTTGACCGGTCGCTCTTCCCGTCATTGCCTTCAAATGTAGTGTTGGGTGTGGATAATGATGGAGCATCGCGCAAGGAGATTATGGAATCGTTGCATCTCTCGGCTCCCGACGATCCGGTGATTGTTATAGCCGATACTTTCAACCGGATTGTATGGGTGCAGACCGGTTATTCCATAGGCACCGGGGAGCGTCTGCTCTCCACACTACGATCATTGAAATAAGCGGACTTATATACAACAACAAGGGGATGTGTCACGTCATGTGACACATCCCCTTGCCGGTTTATGAATTGGCAGAGTTGTTTAGTTACTGAGATGGGGGAGGGAGGCGGCGCCGAGGATGGCAGCGTCGGCACCGTTGAGACCGGAGATGAGGAAGCGCACGCGGTCGCGGTAGAGATGCAGCGCGTGTTCGCGGAAAGCTTCGGCCATCGGCTCTAAAAGCAGGTCGCCCGCATTGGCTACTCCGCCGAAAAGGATAATTGCCTCCGGGTCGGTAAAGGCCGCGAACTCAGCGGCGGCTAAACCGAGACAATGACCGGTGTAGGTATAAATCTCCTTGGCAAGTGCATCTCCCTGACGGGCTGCCTCGCATACGAGTTTGGCGGTAAGACGGTCATCAGGGATATTGCGCAGAGATGACTGTTCCGACGACACATCAAGAAGATGGCGGGTGGTGGTTAAGATACCTTTAGCCGAGGCTACAGTCTGCAGGCATCCCGTACGGCCGCATCCGCAGGGACGTCCGGCTGCGAACGGGAATGTCACATGTCCCAATTCACCGGCAAATCCGCGTGTGCCGGAAAGGAGATGTCCGTCACATACCACACCGGCTCCGACACCGGTGCCTAATGTAAGGACAATGAAATTTTTCATTCCGGCCGCCGCTCCATACATCATCTCGCCGATGGCGGCTGCATTAGCATCGTTGGTGACAGTCACCGGCATACGCAAACGCGCCTGCATCATGGTGCCTATAGGGATAGGAGAGGGCCATGGGAGGTCGGTGGCCGCCTCGATAGAGCCGGTGATGGCGTTGGCGCACGGAGCACCGATACCCATGCCAATAATCTGTTCTTCGAGATGCGTACTGTTAATCATCTCAAATGCCTTTGTAGCGAGTGTGTCGGCCCATTCCTCGATTGTGGAAGTGGCGGTGGGGAATGAGTCACGAATGATTATATGTCCTACGGAGTCTACGATGGCGCAGACGGTATTTGTGCCGCCAAGATCTACGCCTATGGTGAATGGAGGGTATAAGGAAGTCATGATATTTAGTTTTTTACAATTGTGAAGTTATATAAAAAAGCTGAGATTTGCAAACGGAATCGGATCTTATATAGCCCGAGCGGACATAATTGGCCGAAGCGGGGTGTACGATTTCGGACAATTGTACGGGAATGGACAGATGATTTTGTGAGTATAGGTTTAAGTATTAATGATTTATAAAGTTGGCACGTTGGTTGTAACATAAAAGGACATGGATGCAGATCCATATAACAACAACTGAAAAATAATGGACAGAGAGATATCAAAAGAGGAACAGAGAAAGGAGCAACGGAAGAAGATCTACAAGATTGCTGCCGGAGTGGCAGTGGTGGCGGCAGGACTATTCGGCATCACCGCTCTTTTCCAGGATTCGGTCAGCGAGAAGGAGTTCATAATCCGCCCGGCTGAGACCGGCACGCTCGAAAGCACTATCTCAGCTTCCGGCAAGATAGTGCCGCTATACGAATTAGCTGTCGTATCCCCTGTATCCACCAAGATACTTGAGGTATATGCAACCGAGGGTGATGTGGTCAACTTAGGAGAACCCCTACTGAAGCTTGACCTTCAAGACACCGAGACGGAGCTTCAGAGGCTTTCAGATGAGGTGGAGATGAAGCGCAACGACATTGAGCAGACTAAGCTTAAAGATGCCACTTATCTCACCGACCTTGAGATGCGTATTAAGACAAAGGAGATGGCCGTGAGCCATCTGAAGGCTGAAGTTGCCAATGAGAAGCGCCTTGACTCCATAGGCAGCGGCACCGGAGATCGTATCCGTGAGGCGGAGTTAGCTTATGCCACCGGTATGCTTGAACTTGACCAGCTCAGAGTGCAGCTTGCCAACGAGCGTCGTTCACATTCGGCCGCTTTCCGTTCGCAGGAGCTGCAGGGGACAATAGCCAAACGTAACCTCGCCACTATGGAGCGGACGCTCGAGGATGCCCGCATAAAGGCACCACGAAAGGGCACCGTGACCTTCCTCAACAAGAATCTCGGCACAAGCATCGCCTCCGGAGAGAAATTGGCGGTGATCTCAGATCTTGACCACTTCAAGATCGAGGGTGAGATTCCGGAGAGCAATTCCGGCAAGCTTGCCTTAGGATCTGGGGTAAACATAAGGATAAGCCGTAACACGGTGCAGGGACATATCGGCCATGTGTCGCCGCAGAGTCAGAACGGGATGGTGCAGTTCACGGTGATTCTTGACGAAGACAGCGCTTCTCTGCTACGCTCCGGACTTCGCACGGAACTAAACGTGGTTTACGATGTGATGGAGAACGTGACGAGGATTCCTAACGGGCCTTATTTTCAAGGCGCCGGAATGTATGAGTTGTTTGTAAAGACGGCGCCCGATCGACTTGAGAAACGGAGTGTGAGTCTTGGCGACAGCAATTTCGACTTTGTGGAGGTAAAGTCAGGGATCATGCCGGGAGAAGAGGTAGTGGTAAGCGACATGAGCGCCTACAAGAAAAAACGTTCCATAACAATCAAACAATAAACCGATAACAATCATGGATGTAATAACACTTAAAGATGTAAACAAAGTTTACCGTACGAAAGAGATAGAGACACTCGCACTTGAGAATGTGAACCTCGAGATAAAGGAGGGGGAATTTGTAAGTATAATGGGGCCCTCCGGCTGCGGTAAATCAACGCTACTCAATATCATAGGTCTGCTCGATACGCCAACTTCCGGAAAGGTGAAGATAATGGATAAGGAGACCGCCGAGATGAACGACAGTCAGCTGTCGGCTTTCCGCAACAGTAATATCGGATTCGTATTCCAGAGCTTCCATCTTATACCGTCGCTCAATGTGGCGGAGAATGTAGCTCTCCCGCTTGTGTATAGAAAAGGGGTGTCAGCCTCGGAGCGTCATAAGCTTGTGGAGGATGTGCTCCGACGTCTCGGATTGGGCCACCGTATGCGTCATCTGCCGGGCCAGCTCTCCGGCGGTCAGTGTCAGCGTGTTGCCATAGCCCGCGCCATCGTGGGCGATCCCAAGATAGTGCTTGCCGACGAGCCCACCGGAAATCTCGACTCCAAGATGGGCCAGGAGGTGATGGATATTCTTCATCAGCTCAACAAGGAGGATGGGCGCACAATCGTGATGGTGACCCACAATGAGGCTCAGGCCCGTATGACCGACCGAATAATCCGCTTCTTCGACGGCCGTCAGGTGGTATAATTGATGATGAGAAAGCAAGACTTATGAATTATATAAAGCAGACATTATATGAGATGCGCCATCACAAGATGATGACGTGGATCTCTGTGAGCGGTACGGCTGTCTCCATCTTCCTTGTGATGATATTTTTCATGTATAACAGTCTTCCCACCGTGCAGGTCTCACCTGAAAGCAATCGCCAGAGGATTTATGGTAGCGGACAGTATTATGTCATGGCTACGTCAAGCGACCAATCATGGAGTTTTTCGGGAGGAATGGTGTATCCGGTGGCCGAGTTACTTTATGGAAACCTTGACGGGGTGGAGTGTGTGAGCTACAGTAGCGCATGGAGCGACACATCGGATATCTTCATGCCCGGGCAGCCCCCGGTGACAGTGGCTTCTAAGTTGGTTGACGGCAATTACTGGAGAATATTTGATTTCAAGTTCATCTCCGGACGTCCCTTCACTGAGGAGGAGGCTCTCAATACCTCAGTTCGCCCTATAGTGATTAATGAATCGTCGGCCCGAAAGGTGTTCGGCACGCCGGATACCGCCGGAAAAGAGATAAATGTAGGCGGTGTGAAATATCTGGTGAGCGGTGTTGTGGAGGATACGAGTCCGATATTTAAAAATTCATGGTCTGATATCTTTCTACCTCTCACTCCCGACAAGAGACGCTATACAAAGGAGGTGGAAGGTAAAAACACGGTAGGGGATCTTCATGCTTTGATGCTTTTTGCAGAGGGCACTGATCCGGAGAATATCACGAACCAGGTGACGTCGCGCTATGCCACCTTGAATGAGCGACTCAAGGATTTTGACGCGTTGGCTGAATTTGTCGAAGATACTCCTAGAACACCGGAGGTTATGGGGAGCCTTTCCACATGGAAGACTAATAATGTCAAAAAGATAGCGCAAAAGCAATATCTTATCTATCTGCTTCTGATTCTGCTTCCGGCCATCAACCTGGGCAGCATGATGCGTGGACGGCTGCAGCATAGAATCTCTGAGATCGGAGTGAGAAGAGCATATGGAGCACGACGCCTTGACATCATATCTCAACTTTTGGGTGAGAATCTTATGGTGACAGTTGCGGGCGGAATAAGCGGATTGCTTCTCAGCTATCTTTTCATGATATTCCTGTCATCGGAGTTCTTCTCTATGGTGACGATATGGACAGATTCCTTGGAGGTGAAGATGGCAACCCCCTCATTCTCGATGCTTTTCTCCTGGAAGCCCTTCGTGATATCCATAGCCACATGTCTTATACTCAACATAATCACCGCCACTGTGCCGGCATGGCGAGCAGCCTCTGTAGAGCCGGCCATAGCTATCTCAAAATCTAAAAGCTGAACTTTATGAAACGAAAATTATTGAGACAGATGACCACGGAGTGGCGACAGAATATCTGGATAGTCACGGGTCTCACGATAATCACTTTGGCTGTGTGGCTGTTCTGTTCCTCGTTATACTCAACCATGGAATATTATTTCATGCCACTCGGATTCGATGAGAGTGATGTGTATGTGGTGGATGTAGCGACGCTTGACGAGGAAGCGCCCGGGCATATAGATTATGGAGAGGAACAGGGTGCCAAGGACAGTGACGATCTGCGCGCACTCGTGGCAAGAATAAAAAACAGCCCGCATGTGGAATATGTGGCTTACTCCATAAATGGAGCTCCTTATCAGCTTTCGGCATATAATTCCAGTGTTAGCCTTGCGATAGAAGAGCCTGATACGTTGAGGTTTAGTGCCAATTTCCGTCACATCAGCCCTGAGGGGGTAAAGGTGCTGAGGTTGCAAAGTCTGACGGATAAGGACGAGGATTTCTTATATGAAAAACTCGCTTCGGGAGAGATACTGGTGTCGCCCGATCCCACCTATAATCCGGCTACGCAACAGTCGCGGTGGAGCAGCTGGAATAACAGTCACTCTCATGCTGCCAAAGATTTTGTAGGCAGAAAAGTGTATTTCCATGATGATTCAGTGACCACTTACCGCGTGGCGGATGAAGTGGCGTTGATAAGACGCACCGGTTTTGAAAGGGGGAGTAACGGTGGCGTGATATTGCCCATAGATCCGGACGGGGATCTTTCGGAGGTAGACAACCTTATAATCCGCGTAAAACCCGGACAGGGCAAGAAATTTGTGGAGGAGTTCGGTTCCACTCCGGAGATGATCATGAATCGCAACATATATCTACAGGAACTCGCCTCACTCTCCGCCAAAGGAGAATCGGTAAATAGAGATGATGTGCTCAACGTACGCCTTTATGTATTCCTCATAAGCTTCCTTGTGCTGATTCTTTTCCTTGGTCTTTTGGGTACGTTCTGGTTCCGTATGCAGCAAAGGGTAGGAGAGATAGCCATCCGCAGAGTGTGTGGCGCCACGCGCCGTTCGATTTTCGGGCGCGTCATAGGTGAAGGTATGGTGCTTCTCTGTGTAGCTACACTTTTGGCCGCAGCCATAGGCTGGTTCCTCATAAAGCGCCTTGATATGTTTGACGGTTACACCACAAGCCAGCTCATCTATTTCGAGTTGGGCGCCGCTTTGGTGGTGATGGCAGGCATCATATTGAGTCTTCTCTATCCGGCATGGCGCGCCATGAGCATCGAGCCGGCCCTTGCAGTGAAAGATGAGTGATTCTTGATGAAACATAAAGAGATAATGATTAATAAGTTAATTTGGGTTTTGATGTTTGCTACAGTTTTCGGAATGGAGGGTGCGGAATCGATCCGCCTCTCCCTGCCGGAGGCTATTGCAAGAGCCCGCACGAACAGTGTGGATGCGGAGGTGGCGCTCAACCAGCTGAAAAGTTCCTATTGGGCCTACCGTTCCTATCGTGCGGAGCTTCTTCCGGAGGTGTCGTTCAGAGGCACCGTTCCGGCCTATCGTCAGCAATACAGCTCTTATATGAACAGCGACGGAAGCTATTCTTTCGTTCCCAACAATTACCTGCAGATGCAGGGTGAGCTCTCGCTTACCCAAAATATCTGGCTCACGGGAGGCAAGGTATCGGTCAATACCTCTCTGGATTATTATCGGCAGCTTGGCACCGGAGCCTACAACCGCTTCATGTCGATTCCGGTGGCAGTCACCCTTACACAGCCGATCTTCGGTGTGAACTCTGTGAAATGGGACCGACGGATAGAGCCTGTGAGATATGAGGAGGCCAAGGCCCGCTTCCTGAGCGCCACAGAGGAGGTGGCCACCCAGGCCATACAGTATTATTTCTCTCTTATCATGGCCAGGGAGAATCATGCCATAGCGCGGCAGAATCTGGAGCAGGCGGAGAGATTGTATGAGGTGGCCAAGGAGAAACGCGATATGGGGCGCATAAGCCGTAACGATCTTCTTCAGATGGAGCTTAATCTTCTCAACGCACGCACGGCGATGACTGATTACGAGAGCGATCTGAAGAGCAACGTGTTTCAGCTCTGCACCTTCCTCGATCTGAATCTCGACACACAGATAGAGGCGGAGATTCCGTTAGACCTTCCGGACGTGGAGATAAAATATGAAGAGGCTCTTGAGAAAGCATTGGCCAACAATAAATTTGCCAAGCAGATGCTCCGCTGGCAACTTGAGGCAGACTATGAAGTGGCTAAGGCCAAAGGGGCGCAGAGGGAGATAAACCTGTTTGCCCAGATTGGCTACACCGGCACTGAGCATGATATATCAGGGGCTTACCGGGGTTTGAAAGATAATCAGATTGTGGAGATAGGTTTCGAGCTGCCGCTTGTGGACTGGGGTCGCCGCAAAGGTCAGGTGAAGGTGGCGGAGAGCAACCGTAAGCTGATAGAGAGTCAGGTGCGTCAGGAGAATATGAATTTCAGCCGCAATCTATTTATTCTTGTGGAGCAGTATGGCAATCAGCTTCAACAGGTGAAGACTGCCAAAAGGGCGGATGAAATCGCGGCACAACGCTATGCTACGAATGTGGAGACATTCCTCATAGGGAAGATCTCTACGCTCGATCTCAATGATTCGAGGGTGAAGAAGGATGAGGCACGCCGTGAATACGTCAATGAGCTGTATCGCTACTGGCTCTATTACTACCAGATACGCAGCATCACTCTTTGGGATTATCAGCGCATGGCGGCCATAGAATTCGACGATATGGTTGTGAAGTGAGCATTGAATAAAAAGGAATATTATGAACTATTTAAAACAGATATGGTTTGACATGCGTCATCAGAAGATGATGACATGGGTGACGGTGAGCGGAACCGCTGTCTCGGTCTTCCTCGTGATGGTGATGTTTATGGTCAATAATCTGAAGACCGTGGGCTTCGCTCCCGACTATAATCGCGGTCGCATATATACTGCCCAAAGGATGACAGTTAAATCCACTGATGAGAATGACATGTGGTCAAATAGTGGATGGATGTCATACAATGCCGTGATGCAACTTTTTGGGGATCTTGATGGTGTGGAACTGATCTCCGTTTGTGAAGCAGTTCCATCGAATACCGATCTTATTGTCAAAGATGAGATGCCTCAGAGTGTAGCTGTGAGGTCGGTGGATGGAAATTACTGGAAAATGTTTGACTTCAGCTTTCTCCACGGGAGGGAGTTTACAGAAGATGAATGTCTCGGAGAGAAGAATCTGGCGGTGATTGCCGAGAGTGTGGCCCGTAAGGTTTTCTCTTCCATTAATGTGGTGGGGCGCACAATCAATCTTGCGGGCACGGATTATGAGATAACAGGAGTTGTAGCCGATGTCAACCCGATTTTGCAGAATGCATGGGCTGGTGTGTACACCTCATTGAGAGATACGCTACGTAAAAAAGGCTGGGGAAGAGGGGAGAAATTGGGAAGCTTTAAGGCATTGATGCTCTACAAGGAAGATATCGATCCGGAGAAGGTAAGGAGGGATGTGGAATCACGTTATGCCACTCTCAATGAGACGATGAAGGATGATAGAATGATGGTGGAATATGAGGGGGCACCCTTTTCTGCAGAGGAGGTCTACATAACCGATCAGGAGGAGGGAAGACCGGATCTTAATAAAGAGCATCAGAGAGAATATGTGCTTTATCTCATCCTCCTGCTGTTGCCGGCAATCAATCTGAGCAGTATGATGCGCGGGCGGCTTCAGCACCGCATATCGGAATTGGGTGTGCGTCGGGCCTTCGGAGCAAGGAGAAGCGATATTATCCGTCAGCTCTTCGGTGAAAATCTTATGGTTACTCTTGTTGGCGGAGTAATCGGACTGGTATTGAGCTATCTCTTCATGCTTACGCTATCATCCGAGTTCTTCATTTTTATAGCCAATGACTACGGTATGTCGTTGGAGTCAAAAATGGCCACTCCATCTTTCGGCATGCTGTTCACCTGGGGGGCGTTCTTTGTGGCTTTGGGTGCATGCCTGATACTGAATATACTTACGGCGACTATACCGGCATGGCGGGCCTCGCTGATCAATCCGGCTGTGGCTATCGCTAAATCAAAGAATTAACCCAAACGTTTAAATTTCTTGAAATTATGAAACGTAAACTGATTTCACAGATGCTCCGCCAATGGGGCGACAACATATGGCTTGTGGCCGGACTTACTATCGTAACCCTCACTATATGGTATTTCGCTGCTTCCCTATATACCCTCACCATTGCCTATTTCACTCCTCTCGGTTATGACTATGAGGAGGTGTATGTAATGCAAATAGGAAAGTATAGGGAGGGTTCACCCTCATTTGTTCAGGTCGATGGCAACCAAGAAACAGCCCACGACTCAGATCTGAAGGAGATAATGCGGCGCATACGCAGCAATCCTAATGTGGAGGTAGCCGGGTTCTCCAACAATGGCATGCCCTTCAACTTAAGTCTGGTGGGTAATACTATAAGGTTGTTAAATCCTCATCGTGACAGTGTGCCCTATATGGGCAACACTCGATATATAAGTCCGGATATAGCTAAAGTGCTGAAGTTTCAGAGTCGCACCGGAAAGGATTTCGACTATCTTCAGAGGAGACTTGAGGCGGGGGAGATATTGGTGAGCCATATCGATACTGAGAAGATCGGTGATTACGGACCTAATCGCAGTGCGGAGGAACTGAACGGTAAGATAATCTGTAATTGGGATACAACCAAGGGCTATCGTGTGGCGGATGTCATCAACAAAATACGCAGATATTCATATGAGGATATCCCTGATATCGGAGATGTGGTTTATCCATATGATGAGAGCGTGATGCTGGATAATGTTTGGGAGATTGCCGTGAGGGTGAAGCCGGGTCGTGGAAAGGCATTCGAAGATGACTTCCGTAACACGCCGGAGCTGAGGTCACAGCGCAACACATATCTCAAGAGTATCGTGAAACTTACTCAGATGCGTAAGTCGATTGAGCGGAAAAACGATATGAAGGCGCGCATGTATCTGGTGGTGATCGGTTTCATGGTGATCATTATCTTCATCGGTCTGCTCGGCACGTTCTGGTTCAGAGTGCAGCAACGCACCGGTGAAATTGCCATACGCAGGGTTTGCGGTGCATCGCGTGGCTCTATCTTCCGGAGGTTAATTGGGGAAGGCACCGTTTTGCTTGTGGTGGCTACGTTGGTTGCCGCAGGAGTGGGCTGGTTTTTGGCCTTTAAGTTGAATTATTTTGAAAACTATACCGTAAGGGAACTTCTACTCTTGGAAATAGCCACATTCATTGTAGCGATTATCGGCATAGCGCTCAGCATTGTGGCTCCTGCCTGGCTTGCGATGCGCATTGAGCCGGCCCGCGCTGTAAAAGATGAATAATCCCGGTGAACTCTTCCATATTTGTGGAAAATATATGACAGCAGATGCTGTGACTGATTGAATATTTTTGTAAATTTGAACTATGATTCTGATTGTAGACGACGATAAGACCATACGGCTCTCGTTAGGCCTCTTGCTGAAGAGAGCCGGGTATGAGGTAGACAATGCTTCCGATCCGGAGGAGGCGTTGTCTAAAGTGCGTCACACAGACTACGACCTCATACTGATGGACATGAACTATAGCCTCAGTACGACGGGGGAAGAGGGTATAGAACTCCTGCGTAAAGTGAAGATCTTCCTTCCCGACACACCTGTGATACTTATTACCGCCTGGGGTAGCATAGAGCTCGCAGTAGAGGGGATGCGTCACGGTGCGTTTGACTTCATAACCAAACCATGGAACAACCGGCTTCTGCTGCAGCGTGTGGCAACAGCTCTCAGCCTTCGGGAGACACCGAAAAGGGAACAAGTAGAAAAACCTGTTTTTAACCGCGCAGGAATCATAGGTAAAGACAAAGCTTTGACCGACTTGCTCGCCACGGTGGAGCGGATAGCCCCGACCGATGCTCCGGTCTTGATATTAGGAGAGAATGGCACCGGCAAGGAGATGATTGCAAATGCCATTCACCTCAATAGCCAGCGTAAGGAGAATCCTTTTGTAATGGTAAACTTGGGAGGTATCTCTCAGTCACTTTTCGAGAGCGAGATGTTCGGACATGTGAAAGGGGCGTTCACCGGGGCCGTAGCAGCACGTAAGGGACGTTTCGAGATGGCAGACAAGGGCACGATATTCCTCGATGAGATAGGCGACCTCGACATGAGCTGCCAGGTGAAGTTGCTGAGGGTGCTCCAGCAGCATACATTCGAGGCTTTAGGTGACAGTCGGCCAAAGAGGGTTGACATACGCGCTGTGTGTGCCACCAATGCCGATCTTCCGGCTATGGTGAGCGAACGGACATTCCGTGAGGATCTCTATTATCGCATCAATCTCATCACTCTTCGGCTCCCCCCGTTGAGGGAGCGCCGCGACGACATACCCCTTCTTGTGAATCACTTTGTGAAGGATACAGCCGCGAAGATGGGGATAGCGATACCGGAGATTCCGGGGGAGACGATGGAGTATCTGACGAGGTTGCCTTATCCGGGGAATATCCGTCAGCTGAAGAATATGGTGGAGCGGGCGGTGCTTATAGGCGATGGGAAGCTCGACAGAGGCCTATTCGGCGAGACGCCAACCACCGGTGTGGATTCTTCTGTCCTATCCATCCCCTCAAATCCCACGCTCGATGAAGTGGAGCGTAATGCCATAGCCGTGGCGCTGGAGAGATCGGGCGGGAATCTTACGAGTGCGGCTCGCTATCTGGGCATTACCCGCCAGACACTATATCGCCGTATGGATAAGTATGGTTTCAAACGATGAAGTAAATGCGACATACTTACTGGATATTTTCGTTTATTGCCGTTCTGCTGGTGGGATGTATGGGGGTGCTATACTTCTTGCCTCAGAAGTTCAACTGGTTGGCTTGTATTCTTATCGGCGTTGCGTTGCTGTTGTTATTAGTATTGTTTCGAAGCGTGTTGATGCCCGCGCAGACCGTGCGTCACGGTCTTGACCTGATCTCCGCGCAGGATTTCAATAATCGCCTTGTAAAGGTCGGGGAGCCGGAATCTGACAGACTTGTGACGCTCTTCAACACAATGATCGACAAGCTCCGCAACGAGCGTCTTCTCAATCGGGAGCGAGAGAATTTCCTCCAGTTGCTTGTGGAGGCATCTCCTATGGGAGTGGTGATGCTTGATTTCGATGGCCGGATCACACTTGTGAATCCCTCTTTCCTGAAAATAGCCGGGATTGCTGGCGAGAATGAGATGATGGGCCGTAGTTTGGAAGAGTTGCCCGGGGAGTTGACGCGTCGTATGCGTGATGTGCCTTTGGGTGAATGTATTGAGATACGGCGAGGCGATATCATGCGTTACCGTTGCTATCATCTGAGCTTCATACAGAGTGGCTTCAAGCGTGAATTCTATCTGCTTGAGAGTCTCACAGAGGAGGTTATGAAAGCCGAGAGAAACGCGTATGAGAAGGTGATCCGGATTATTTCGCATGAGGTGAATAATACTATGGGAGGGGTACGGTCTGTGCTTGAGACTCTTCATGATTTTTCGGAAAGTGATGAGGTGAGGGAGGTTATTGAGAGTTGCGACAACCGTTGCGATCAGATGACAAGGTTTATCAACTCATATGCCGATGTGGTGAGAGTGCCTGAGCCTGTAAAGGAACCGGTGGATATAAATGAAATGATCGGTGATATGATGCCGTTCCTTCAGGGTATGGGATCTGAAAAAGTATCTTTGCGTTTTAATCCGTCGGAGGAGAATATTGTGGCGGATATTGATCTTCCTCTTATGCAGCAGGTGATTGTAAATATCGTCAAGAATGCCATAGAGAGTATCACTATGAGAAGAGATTCCCGTAATGGCGATTCAGAGAGTCGAGATTCGCGGAATGACGAATCAGTGGATGGCGATTCGGAGAGTAGCGATTCGCGGAATGGTGATTTGATGGCTTGCGATTCGGGGTTTAGAGATTCCGTATATACTGATAAGGATACATTATCGGGATACAGGGATATGGGCCGTATAGATATTAATATCGGGGAGATTGAAGGACATCCGATGATAGAGATCGGAAATAATGGTGAACCTATTTCTGATGCTGTGTCGAGGCAACTGTTCAGTCCCTTTTTCACTACAAAACGCGAGGGGAGGGGTATCGGCTTGACGCTCATAAGCGAGATATTAAACAGACACGGTGCCACATATTCCCTCAAGACTACTTCTGACGGCATCACCCGCTTCCGAATCCTTTTCCGATAAAAATTACCGCTAAGTATGTTTGCAGATAAATAACTAAGTAGCTGCGGATAATAAATGTCATAATGGATACGAAATTCTACGGATGAGATCCACATCGGATTTGAAGGAGTAATGTACTGACATTATGACTGAAAATACGAGGCGGAGCTCGCCGTAGAATGCAGTAGACATATGAACATTTATTGTTCGTAGCTACTTATATGTTATTCAGCTATTATGTACACTATAGCGTGTACTAATAATGTACTATCTGAGCAAATTGGAGAAGAATAGAGGCGATTTAGAGATTTTATATGTTTGTTAGAGATTTTTAATTCGACTTTGTTCTATTTTTCTGACAAATAAAAACTGTTTTGAAACACCGTTAAGTGGGGTGGAGCATTCTCTACTTTTGACTTAACACTCCTTGGTTAACTATAGAAATGATTTTTCCGTGATATTTTGGCAAGAAATCCGAAGAGAAAATCCAAAAGTCTCAGAAATTTGTTGTAACTTTGTAAAATGCTTAATAATAGGAGATAAAATCATGGCAAGACCAATAGCAGAAACACCGATTCTTACAGGCGATGATGCTGTGCGCTTTGAGAAACTCAGGATGGAAGTCGAGAGTCTCAGCAAAGAGCAGCGGGCCGAGAATACACGAAAACTCAAGGAGGCGGTTAAGAAAGCTAAGGAATACATTACCATCTGCATATAGGAAGATGAAACTGGGCTACAGTTTCTATTCTCTCGGTCATATTGAGATGCACCGTGTTGGTTCTTCGGAATATTTTGAATATAACCAAAA
>CAMWZE010000002.1 GCA_947178685.1 uncultured Porphyromonadaceae bacterium | reverse complement strand
GAATATCTCGCGGGTGTTGATGTGTATGGGCTCCATCCTCGACTTGCCGCTCACCAATTCTATAGCCTCAGCAAGGTTTTTCACGCCGTAAACCTCAATGCGGTTTACGACCCCGGCTTCAGTGATATTATCCTCGGGCACGATAAGGCGCTTAAAACCGAGCTCACGGGCTTTTACGGCCGCAGGTAATGCTCCCTTCACCGGAAGCACCGAACCGTCGAGAGAGAGCTCTCCAAGCATCATATAGTCGGCGAGATTCTCGGCCACCACAAGGTCGCACGCCGTGAGCACACCAATAGCCATGGGGAGGTCGAAACCGGCCCCCTCTTTCTTTATGTCGGCCGGGGCAAGGTTGATGGTGAGCCCACGCCTCGGAAACTTGATGCCGCTGTTAGTGATGGCCGACATCATGCGCTGGTGGCTCTCCTTGATGGAGGTGTCGGGCAATCCCACGATGGAGAACAGGGCACCGCTGTTGGTGTCGGTCTCTATCGTCACTGGAAAGGCATCTATGCCGTGGATGGCGGCTGAATATACTTTGGTGAGCACTCTTTGATGAAGGGTTGATTGGGCTAAAAATAGGGATTATCTCCCTTGATTATGATTATCTCTTTTTGGGTGAGAGGATGGTGTCGGAGTCGGCAAGCTTGCGGAAGGCTTCCATTGCTTTGGCGGGGTCGGAACCGCGGTAAGTCTGGATACCGTTGCGGGCCACCACCATGAAGAATGGCAGACGGCTCACCTGAAGATTGATCAGGTTGTGGTCGGCAAGACCGGCGGGCACCCAGAAACGGGCTATGTCTTTCACAGAGTCTTTGCGAAGCGGAGAGCGCCAGCTGATGGAGTCGGGATCAAGAGAGATGTCGGCTATGATTCTTTTGGCGGAATCGGGATATTCCTTGGCGAGCTGCTTGAGGGAATCGATCATCTCAGTGCGGTGATCCATGCCGTTGTTCCAGAAGAATAGAATTGTGGCGCCGGCATCGGATGGGCGTATGGTGTCGAGTCCGTTGGCAAGGGAGCGGAACACTACGCTTTTCAGATGGCCCGGATGACGCGGGGCGCCGTTCAGCATGTCGGCACGTCCCACCATGCGTAGCCAAGTCTCTTTATCGGCCTTCTCTCCGAGGGCATACCAAAGGTCGAGAAACTGAGTCTCGTTCTCCCCACGGAAGTAGGATGTGAGCAGAAGAATGGCAGATGCCGGGGAGTCGGGATTGCTCTCCACATAGTCGGCCACGGCTTCGTTGATCTCGGAGGGTGTGCCGGAGAAGAGTGTGGATGCGTGGGCATTACGCCATAGCGAAAGATCCTCGTTTATCCCGTTGCCTCCCACAGTCCAATGAAACGGGTTGTTGTCGCTACCGGAGACGGTAACCTGATCACCCTTTTCCGCATACACCGTAACCGGAAGATTTCCTCCGGCATAGAGATAGAAGAGGGCAGGGTTGACGGTGGGGAGACGCAGTTCCCCTTTGCCCCCCATTATGGTTGCCACAGACTCGATCATCACCCCTCCACGTTTGTCGGAAGCGTAATGCACCACTCTGATATTTGACGACAAATCTTTGGGGAGGGAGAACTGAAATGTCACCTGCTTCTTGCCGCAGGAGGCAAGAAGCAGGGAGATTATAAGGAAGAGGGATATACGAAGTGTGTTAAGCATGATGAATATCAAACATATTTCTCGCCGAAACGGTCTTTCACCTCGTTGACGATTTGACGAATCTTCTGCTCGTCGGCGAGGGGGCAAATCAGCAGGGCGTTGCCATTGTCGGCCACGATGTAATCCTTAAGACCGGCGGCCACTATGATCTTGTCGCCGCTTACGGCAAACATAGAGCCTTCACAACCGGTGGTGAGCACCTTGCATCCCTGGGTGACGTTGCGATGCTGATTGCGGGGTGAGGCCTCATAAAGGGCGTTCCATGTGCCGAGGTCGCTCCAGCCGATATCAACGGTCTCCACATAACCGTTATCCGCCTTCTCCATGATGGCGTAGTCTATGGAGATGCTTGTGGCGAGAGGGAAGATGCGTTCTATGAACCCGGCTTCGTCGGCAGATGCGAAGACACCCTCAGGAGCTTCGAAAAGCTGCGACATATCGGGGGCATACTTTGCGAAAGCCTTCAGAATCGACGAAGCGCTCCAGAGGAATATACCGGCGTTCCAGAAAAATTCGCCGCTGTCAAGGAAAAGCTTGGCCACCTCGAGAGTGGGCTTCTCGGTGAAAGATTTCACCTTGCGGATGCCGGGCCATTCCTCCACGGCAGCCCCTTGCTGAATGTAGCCGTATCCGGTGTTGGGTCCGGTGGGTTTTATTCCGAGTGTGAGCAGACGGTCGCCACTCTCTACGAATCGGAATCCCTCCTCAATTTTTGCATGGAACTCCGCCTCTTTCAGCACAAGATGGTCGGAAGGGAGGGTTACGATCGAAGCCTCCGGATCCATAGCGGCAATGTGGTGAGCGGCCCAGCAGATGCAGGGCGCAGTGTTGCGTCGTGCCGGCTCGAGAAGGATGTTGGATTCCTTCACCTGAGGGAGCTGTTCGCGGATAATGTCGGCATACTGCCGGTTGGTTACAAGAATTATATTTTCCGGTCCCACGATAGGGGAGATTCTGTCGACTGTTAGCTGGAGCAGGCTTTTCCCTGTGCCGAAGAAGTCGAGAAACTGTTTGGGACGGTCATTTCGGCTGAAGGGCCAGAAACGCGACCCTACGCCTCCACACATAATCACACAATAGCGATGACTGTTCATGGTTCTGTTTTTTGGTTACGTGACAAGTTCATGTTTACTTACAGGCGCCCGGCGATTATTGATCGGTGGTGGGACGGAACTGATGTTTCACTCCTTCCACCACATTCAGCATGTAGTCGCCGATCTTCTCCGCCTCGCTGATGAGGTCCATAAAGAAGATGCCTTCCTGATAGTTGTATTCCTTATTATTGATATTGAAGATGTTGGAATCACGCAAGGCATCGCGCAGATTGTTGATCTCGCGCTCCTTGTTGTAGGCCTTGATGATGAGGGAATCTTCGGGAGTCTCCATCTCGCGCAGAATCCCGAGCATATTCTCCATGGCCTCATCCACGAGGTTATACATAGTGTCGATCTCCTTTAGCACCGCCTCATCGAAATCCACATGGTTGGTGTGCTGGCGAGCCAGAGCCTTTGCGACATTGAAACAGCCGTCGGCAATCGACTCTATCTCGCTGATGATGCGCAGCATGCCGGCCACACGCATCTTGCCTTCGGGACTCAGGCGTCCTTCGGCCACATGATTGAGGTAGTTGCCGATCTCGATCTCCATACGGTCTGATATCTCCTCATACTTTTCAAGACGGTTGTATGTCTCGGTATATTTGGGATCTTTTGTGGGGAGATGTATGAGGTCGCGGGCCATCTTAAGCATACGTGCCACACGCTCGCCATACACCACGATCTCCTTCTGTGCCTGCGTGATGTTGAGCTCGGAAGCGGAGAGCATTCCACGTCCGATGAATTTGAGTGAGAATTCCTCCTCCTCGTCTTTATGCTTGGCGGGCATTATCCAGCACACCACCTTGACGTATAGTTTGGTAAACCATATCATTACGAGAAGGTTGCAAGCGTTGAAGACGGTTGGGAACATGGCGAGGCCGAATGCTATTGAGCTCTGAGCCTTTGCGGTTAGCCCCCCTGCAGGATTAAGGAGAGTGGAGTCGGCCATGGCAGACTCTTCCGCCTTGGTGATCTCGTGGGGGTTGATGCCGTTGCACCATTCGGTTATGTCTGACACGAATGTCATGAACGGGGTGAATATACACAACACGATAATAGATCCGATAACGTTGAAGAGCACGTGTCCCATAGCCGTGCGCTTGGCCGCGAGATTTCCGCTGAGCGAGGCGAGGATAGGGGTGATGGTCGTACCGATGTTTCCGCCGAGGATAATCGCACACCCGAGCTCGAATGTGATCCAGCCCTGAGAACACATGATTAGCGTGATGGCGAATGTGGCAGCCGAGCTTTGGGCCACCATTGTCAGTATGATTCCGAATGCGAAGAAGATGAGCACAGAACCGAATCCGAGGGTGGTGTAGTTGGTGACGAACTTCAGCATCTCGGGGTTGGCTTGAAGATCAGGCACATACTTGCTGATGAGGTCAAGACCCATGAAGAGGAAGCAGAAGCCGATGAGGAACTCGCCCAAGCTCTTGTAGGTGCTTTTCTTCATGAAAAGCATCGGCACGCCCACGGCAAGCAACACTATGCTATAGTCTGAGATGCTGACTTCAAAAGAGAAGGCTGAGATGATCCAGGTGGTGACGGTGGTGCCGACATTGGCACCGAAAATCACGGCCATAGACTGTGCGAGGCTCATCAGGCCGGCATTAACGAAGCTGACCACCATAACAGTCGAGGCACTGGAGCTCTGGATCAGCGCGGTGATGATAATACCGGTAAGGACACCCGTAAGACGATTCTTGGTCATAATGCCCAAGATGTTGCGCAAGCGGTCGCCGGCAACTTTCTGCAGGCCCTCGCTCATAACTTTCATGCCGTAGAGAAAGAGACATACGGCGCCAAGGAGGCTGATGAAGTCAAGGATAGTGTAGTTCATCGGAATCTAATTAATTCATTTATGAAGTTGGTGCAACTTCAATGGCAAAATTAATGAAATTTCCTTAACTTGGCAAAATTATTTCCTATTGTCGCAGGATATACCTATTTTTGTCGTGAAGTTTGGTCTTGCATTATGGTAAACTTCCCTAAACCTAACCTACAACTGAAATGGAAAAAGCAATTAGCGACCCGCAGAGGGGTAAGATAAATCTGATAGTGGCGGCCGCACTTGACGGCGCAATAGGCCGAGGGGGCAATCTCATATGGCGCATTCCTGCCGATCTGCGCCGATTCAAGTCTCTGACTATGGGACACGCGATAATAATGGGCCGTAAGACCTGGGAATCTCTACCGAAACGCCCACTCCCCGGGCGCCGTAACATCGTGGTGACGCGTAGTGGCAGCTATGAGGCTCCGGGTGCCGAGGTGGCCGGATCGCCGGAGTCTGCTATCCGGATGGCTGTCTCCGGCCCAGACAAGCAGCTGTCGCAAACAAACAGCGCAGATAGTGTCGGCGACAAGGATATCTTCGTGATTGGCGGAGCTGAGCTCTATTCCGCTTTCCTCCCCATAGCCGACAGAATATATCTCACGGAGATTGATGCCATATGCCCGGACGCGGATGCACATCTCCCTTACCCTCTTGATGGCGTGGAGTGGCGCAGAGTGGAGGAGAGCGGATGGGAATCCACCGATGAAGTAAGATACAGATATGTCACTCTTGAAAGAACCATGAAGCCATGAAAATCGTGATAATCAACAAAAGCGATTCCACCGGGGGAGCTGCCGTAGTGAGCCGGCGCCTTATGGAGGCGCTCCGCGAAGAGGGTGTGGATGCCCGTATGCTCGTGGTGGAGAAGCTCACCGATTCCCCGTTCGTGGAGGTGGCTGCATCCAAGAGAGATATAAAGCGCCATTTCCTTGCCGAGCGTCTTAAGATATTCATTGCAAACGGTTTCAACCGCTCCACACTCTTCAAGATAGACACTGCTGCCGATGGCCTTCCTCTCTGGGAGCATCCGCTTGTAGTGGGTGCCGACGCGATATTGCTCAACTGGGTGAACCAGGGTATGCTCTCATTGCGAGGGGTAGAGAAGATTCTGGCGCTCGGAAAACCTGTGGTATGGACAATGCACGATATGTGGTGTATGACAGGAATCTGTCATCATGCCGGTGAGTGTGAAAGATACAAACAGGAGTGTGGGGACTGTCCGTTGCTTGGGAGAATGATGGGGGAGAAGGATATATCGCGGAAGACGTGGCTCCGTAAGCGTCGTCTGGGACGGCTCCGTCATAAAATCAGGTATGTGGCTGTAAGCCGATGGCTCGCAGAGAAAGCAGCCATGAGCCATCTGTTGCGTAATCAGAGCGTCACGGTGATTCCTAATGCTTTCCGTCTTGCCGATAGGGGCAGCGCGGGAGACGCGACCTCCGCGCAGGTCAACCAGACCGATGGTGTAGCCGTAAAAGAGAAGATAAACATACTTTTCGGTGCTGCCCGGCTCGACGATCCCATAAAGAATCTGCCGGCTCTTGTAGAGATGACGAAGGTGCTTCACCGCGACTATCCGGATCTTTCCCGACGGTTGCGACTCGTGACATTCGGCAATGTAAAGACTCCCGCAGCTCTTGAGGGTCTCGCCATTCCACATACCCATCTCGGCATGTTGAAGGGGGAGGAGCTGATAAGAAAGGTTTACGAGAAGGGTGATATCGTGGTCTCTTCCTCAAGCTATGAGACACTTCCCGGCACACTTGTGGAGGCACAGGCTTACGGTTGCATACCCGTGAGCTTCAACCAAGGTGGCCAGAGGGATATTGTGGACCATCTCTCCACCGGTTACATTGCAGATTACAGCGCTGACCCGGCAGAGGGGGGGAGACGTCTGGCCGAGGGTGTGATATGGGCCGTTGCGGAGCTTGACACGCAGGATAAACGTAAGGCCATTATCGAGCGTATGCGCCGGAATGTAGAGGAGCGATTCTCTCCCCGGGCAGTAGCGGAAGCTTATCTGAAGCTGATTCATTCATAGAGTCGGCGGGTGGCGGTGTCAGCATCCGTCACGCCTTGCGAAGCCGCCAAGGAATACCAGTAGCCGGGATCCGACAGGGCACGCTCGTCGGGCCTTATCGCGTCAGGGAAGTTGTCGGGCTTTATCGCGTCAGGGAATATGTCGAGGAGCTCCGCTATTACGAATTGAGCGGAAGGCTCACCCCTCATGGCCGCCTCAAGATATAGCTCTATCGATTTATCATGATCATACTCCACCCCGATTCCGCGTGAATAGGCATCACCAAGCAATGCAAGGGCCTTCGACACGGTTTTATATGTCACACTGTCTTCTTTAGCAGCCGATGCATGTGCGGGGTCTCCGTTGCGGGCAGAGGAGGTATCTCCCTTGGCTATGACATTCTCGAACAAGGTCACCCCGATGAGAGGTGCGCCATGAGTGTAGTGATACTTTCCCAAGCTTAGAGCAGAATCAGGGGTGAGGAGTGTCCATTTATGGCCCTTCATGGCCAGGAGTTTCAGCTCAGCGTCGTGAAGGCCTGCCTGAATAGCCCGGGTATACAATCCCTCGGCACGAGCTGTGTCAGGCTCACACCCTCGGCCCAGGCGATATAGGTCGGCCAATTGACTCATACCCGCCGGCAAGCCCGCCTCGGCCGCCTGCGACAGCCAATATATGGCCTGTGGATAATCGGCAGTGACCCTCTCGCCGGAAGCAAGAAGATAGCCAAGGTTGTTGGCCGCTTTGGCATCACCGTTTCCGGCCGCTTTCGCCATCCAGTAAAGGGCGGAATCAAGGTCTTCACGCACCGCCTCCCCGTTGAAATAGCGGAATCCAAGGTAATTCTGAGCCGGAGCATATCCCGCTTCGGCCGCGAGACGGTATAGGGCTGTGGAACGGGCCGAATCAACCGGGATGGAGTCGTAGCCCATATCGTGGAGCATAGCCAGATCGTAAAGGGTCTTGGGATCGCCGGAGGCAGCCTTTGACGCCACCTCCCTCACGGCAAGACGCTGACGGTCGGCCACCGTCGTCATCATCCCCAAAAGGGTCATTACAATCAGCAACAGTCTCATGTCAGTGAAATTCTTATTTTGGTGTGAGGGTTACGAAGGGCACGAGCATCTCTTGCAGGGAGATGCCTCCATGCTGGAAGGTGCCGGTGTAATACTGCACGTAATAGTTGTAGTTGTTGGGATATGAGAAGAAATCCTCATTGCAGGCATAGATGAACGTGCTCGACAGGTTGGGAGCCGGGAGACCAAATTTCTTCGGATTGTGCATCTCATATACCTGCTTCGGGTTATAGTTCAGATTCTTCCCCACCTTGTAGCGAAGGTTGGTGTTTGTGTTACGGTCGCCCACCACCTTAATCGGATTGTCTACACGGATAGTGCCGTGGTCGGTAGTGACAATCACCTTGAACCCTAACTCAGCCAGGCGGCGGAAAATATCGAGCGACGAAGAATGGCGAAACCACGACTCCGTGAGCGACCGATATGCGGCATCGGAATTTGCCAGCTCACGGATCATCTTCGACTCCGTGCGGGCATGAGAAAGCATATCGATAAAGTTGAGCACCACCACGTTGAGGGGAGTCTCCTTGAGCGAGTTGAGTTTCTGGAGGAATTTCTCGCCGGCAGAGGAGTCGTTAAGCTTATTGTAGGAGAACGACTCTTTACGGCGGAAGCGGTCGAGCTGTGTCTTTATCAGTTCACTCTCATGAATGTTTAGCCCCTCATCCTCATCTTCATCCACCCATAGATTCGGAAACATCGTGGCAATCTGCAGAGGCATAAGGCCTGCGAAGATAGAATTGCGGGCATACTGTGTAGAGGTGGGCAGTATTGTGGTGTATAATTCCTCGTCAATGTTAAACCATTCAGCCACGAGCGGCTGAAGCACACGCCATTGGTCAAGACGGAAGTTGTCGATAAGGATGAAACATACCTTCTCGCCGTTGTCGAGAATGGGGAACACGCGGCGTTTGAACAGCTCATAGCTCATGAGAGGATGATTGTCGGATGTGACCCATCCCTCATACTCACGCTTTACAAACTTGCAGAAGTTGCTGTTGGCATCGCGTTTCTGCATCAGCAGGAGTTCTCCCATGGAAGTGTCGGTGTCGGCGAGCTTAAGTTCCCAATATACAAGCTGCCGGTATACCTCCATCCACTCCTCCACCGTAGAGGCCATATTTATGAGAGAAGCAATCTTCTGAAATTCCTGCTGATAGCCGGAAGAAGCCTGCTCGGCCACAAGGCGTCCGCTATGGAGATTCTTCTTGATTGACAGAAGAATCTGGTTGGGGTTGACAGGCTTGATGAGATAATCGGCTATCTGGTTGCCGATGGCCTGATTCATAAGGTTCTCCTCCTCCGACTTCGTTATCATAATCACGGGCACCTCGGGATGTATCTGGTTGATACGGGAGAGGGTCTCCAGGCCTGAGAGCCCCGGCATATTCTCATCGAGGAGAATAAGGCTGAAGCTTTCGCGGGCGAGAGTGTCGAGGGCATCACGACCGTTTGACACGGTGGTGACATCATATCCCTTGGCTTTCAGAAACATTATATGCGGCTTCAGGAGATCGATCTCATCGTCAGCCCAGAGTATTTTTTCCATTATTGCGTGTTGATTAAGTTGTTATATATGCGGCCGGGTCACCGGTCACTTATTTTTAACGGAAATCCGGCCTTTCAGGTTCTGTAGATTCGGCTTCAGTCTCTTCGGAAGCCTCTGATTCTGTCTCTTCCGAAGCCTTAGTTTCTTCTTCGGAAACTTCTGATTTGGCAGCTTCCGACCCTTCTTCCTTGGCTTTTGTCTCCTCTTCCTCACCGTTGAGGTCATCGGGAGTAGGCATTGTCTTTCCCGGACCGAGAATCTCCTCCTCCGTATGCTCCGCTTCAGCCTCCTCCTCAAATCTGAAATACTCCTCAAACGAGTAACCACCCTTCAGAAGCACATCGAAATTGTGCTTGCTTATCATAATAGGCCTTACCGACTCCTGCAGATCGAAGCCATCGCGCTCCATCACCGAGCGGTAATGTTCGAGTTCCTTAAGATTGGCGAATCCTTTCACAATCAGCAAGCCGATGTTGGAGAAGCTCATCTGCTCAAGGTCGAAATCCTTAACCACGAAAGAGGAGAAGTTGAACCGGGCCACTTCATAGAGCAGCTGGTTGGCGTTGACCTCATCGCGCGGGAAAGCGAGCACGAGATACTGGGGAGAATCCGGGTCGCGCTCGAAGGCAGCCGGAGTGCCGTCGGCATCCACCGCCCCCTCTTCAGAGTCGGTGAGACGGGTGTCCCAGAGCATGCCACGCGAGTTGGAAATACCGGCGTTAGGTTTACGTCCCTCCTTGAGCCCCTTCACTATGGCTGAGGCCATGTCGGTCATGTCTGTGTCGGGCCATTTGGATAGGAGCTCAGTTAGGCGCTCGCGGAATTGGTCGTAGTCTTTCTCCGTGAGGTAGGAGAGAGCGTCGATAAACACGAATTTCGGGAGGATAGGGGATAGGGGATAATCTTTCTCCATTTTCGCGGTAAGATCGTGCACCTCCTTATTGTCGTCGGATAGATATGCAGTGTAAGCCTCTACATACATATTCTCCTGCACACGGTGCATCTGCCTCAGATTGTCGAAATAATGAGGGTCGAGCATTGCTTGTCCATATGGACTATCGGGGAAATCGTGCAGTATTTTCTGACGCCACTCCTCGGCGAGAGCCTGATTATTCTCCCTGACGGCCATAAGATACATGTTGTAATACACGTCGAGACGATAAGTGTTGTCGGGGTAACGTGAGTCAAGACGGTTGAATTCCTCACGTGCGGCGGGATAGTCTTCGAGCTTGTCTTTCAGGATAATGCCCATGTTGTAGAGACCCTCCTGAATGATGTCGTTGGCAGTCTGTATCTCCTCCGGAGTAGAAGGGATCTGCTTAAGATAGAACTCCATATTATGGGGGTCGTTGGCCTTCTCGAGCTTCTCCTTGTCGGCCTGCGGGATTGAATCGCCGGCAGCTTCCTCCTCACCGGCAGCGCCCTCGGTCTCCTCCTCCTCATCATCGAGTGAGAAAGTGGCCTTATTGCGTCGCCGCCAGTCATCTTCAAGTTTACGGGCTCCCCATTTGCGCTGAAACTCAGTCTTACCCGCACTTTTGGTCATGGTGTTGTAGAAATACCATGATTTGTCGCTGTTCATCGAGATACCCGGGGTGGCGGCCGCGCCCTGGTTCATAGGCCCGGCGTTCCCCTGTTGCTGAGCAAGATATTCCTCTTTCTTGGCCTCCTCCTCAGCCTCCTTCTCACGCTTTATAAGATCTTCGGCAAGCTTACGGCAAGCCGCCTCACGCTCCTCCTGCGGCATTGCGGCGAGAGTGAGCAGAGAATCTTGTAGATGGACATTGCCGGCGTAAAGGGCCAGCTCATCGAGCACGTCGCTGCGCAGGCGTAATGTCTTATAGTCAGGGAAGTTCTCCTGAAGTTGGGGCACCGCCTCGGAATAGCAAGGCTGCGCTTTCACATAATCCCCCTCTTTGAAATATATATTGCCCAAGGCAAGCTGAGCCATAGCCTTGTCGATGCCGTTTCGGGAGGATTTCTCTACAGCTTCGATATAATTCTTCTTGGCTTGGGCCGTGTCGCCACGCGAGAGATAGAGATTTCCTATGGCATAATAAATCTGGTCGAGATATTCCTTATTGCGCTCGTATCGAGTCATTGCCCTCAGAGAGTTTACCTCCTTACGGATGTTTGAGCCGGCGTAGACCTCGCTTTGGCGAATCCTGGCGTTGAATTTGGTGCGGTAGGGAGTTGAGGCGCCCGATGCAGCCTTCCCGAAAGCCTCATAAGCCAATTCCCTTTTTCCGAGATTGGCATATATCTGCCCCAGAAGAAACCAGAGCCGGTTTTTCTGAGTGCCCGATGCCCCCTTGGCAGCCTCACGCAAAGGAGCCACGGCCTGTGCAAAGTCGCCGGAGCGCACCAGCCAGTCGGCCCGCACAAGATTATAGAGATTCTTCAGAGATTTAGAAGTGAGATCCTTCTCCTTCACGAGCCGCAAGGTGTTTTCGGCCTCATAGAGCCAGTCGAGAGCGCAATAGCAGCGCGCCTGCCAGAGCCTTGCCTCCGTCACCACCTCCGGCATCCATTTGAAGTGTCGGGCGGTGTAAAGGAATGTAGAAGCGGCTCCGAGGAAATCCCCGTTGAGGTATTGGGCACGCCCCATCATAAGCCAGGCGTTATGGAGGAAAGGGTTAAACTCCTCGCGGGCCCTGAAGGCCTTCTCCTTTGGGGTAGAAGCCCGTTTGGTCGGCTTCTTGGAGATGGAATGAAGCTGGATAGCCTTCTGCATCTTCTCGATGGTGCGTTTGAAGTCGCCCGATGGCTGAGGAAGCTTGGCATCGGCGCGAGCCTCGGCAGGGTGGGTTAGCAGAGTGCGGGTATAATCGTCCTCATAGCTATCCTCCATGTTCTTGAGCTGCTCGTTGTAGTGTTCCGAGCCGTTGAAATAAACGTTATAGCGTGTGGTGAATGCCTGCCAGTTGCGCGACACCGGAGTGTTCTTTTTTGTGCCGCAGGACGGGAGCATCAGGGCCATGACGAGCACTCCCGCAGCCATAAGGAGGAGGCGGGAAATCCCGTGAGAGGATCTGGATGCTGATATGGTTCTGAATCGCGTCATTGCTTGCCGGTGAGGAGTCCCTGAAGGTCGCAAAGCAGGTTGAGAGCCTGAATAGGAGTGAGATTGTTGACGTTTACGTTGAGGAGATGGTCGCGAATCTGGGAGAGGAGCGGGTCGTCGAGCTGGAAGAAACTCATCTGGTAGGCACCGGGAGAGGGGGTGATCTCGGCTATCCCCTTTCCCGAAACGGCATCGGCGGGAGCGTCCACCGATTTCCCCGCTGTCTCAAGATGCTTGAGCACGTCGTCGGCCCGTTTCACGATAGAAGCCGGCATGCCTGCAAGCTTAGCCACGTGTATGCCGAAGCTATGAGCAGACCCACCCTTCTCAAGCTTGCGCAGGAACACCACCTTTCCCGCTATCTCCTTAACGGAGACGTTGTAGTTGATGATCCGCTTAAATTTTTTCTCCATCTCGTTGAGTTCATGATAGTGGGTGGCAAAGAGAGTCTTCGGACACACCCGTCCGTTCTCGTGGATATGCTCCACAATGGCCCAGGCAATCGAGATGCCGTCGTAGGTGGATGTGCCGCGTCCGAGCTCATCGAAGAGAATCAGGGAGCGAGCGCTCATATTGTTGAGGATAGCGGCCGCCTCGTTCATCTCCACCATGAATGTAGATTCGCCGGAAGAGATATTGTCGCTGGCCCCCACACGGGTGAATATTTTGTCGACAATGCCCATTCTGACCTCTTTTGCCGGCACGAAACTTCCGGTCTGAGCCATCAGCGCAATGAGCGCAGTCTGGCGCAGGAGGGCCGATTTTCCGCTCATGTTTGGTCCGGTGATCATCATGATCTGACGGGTGTCGGAGTCAAGGCTCACGGAATTTGAGATGTAAGACTCCCCCGGGGGCATATTCCGCTCAATCACAGGATGTCGCCCCTCGGTGATGGATAGCTCCATGGAATCGTTGATCTCGGGCCGGACATAGCCATATTCACAGGCCGCCTCCGCAAAAGAGAGCAAGCAGTCGGCCTCAGCCACGGCCGCCCCCATTGCGTGGAGCTCCGGGAAGCGGGAGTTGATTTTTGCGAGCAGCTCGTTGTAGATGCGAAGCTCTATCTCGGCTATACGTTCCTCGGCTCCGTTTATCCTCTCCTCAAGTTCCTTAAGCTCGGGAGTGATGTAGCGTTCGGCATTTACGAGAGTCTGTTTACGGATCCAATGCTCCGGCACCTTATCCTTGTGGGTGTTGCGTACTTCAAGATAATAACCGAATACATTGTTGTAGGCCACTTTGAGGGAAGTGATTCCGGTTTTGTCTATCTCACGCGTCTGAAGGGCGAGGAGACGTTCGCGACTTGTGGCACGCAGGTCGCGCAGGTCGTCGAGCTCCGTGTCGACCCCCTCGGCAATCACCGGGGTTTTCCCGAAAGAGTTAGGGGCATCCGGGGCAATTGCGGCATCTATCCATTGAGCCACTTCGATAGTGTCCGGCATGGAGGCGGCGAGCCGGGAAAGCACGTCGGAACCGCTCTCCTTCATCAAGGCACGGAGCACCATAGAGCCTTTTATCCCTATGGATAGCTGAGCCATCTCGCGTGGGGAGATCTTTCCGGATGCGACACGCGAACCGAGCCGTTCAATATCACCTGTTCTACGTGCAGCCTCGCGTGCACGCTCCCGAAGGTTGGCATCTTCAGCAAAACGGCTCACGGCATCAAGGCGGCGGTTTATGGCCGCAGGGTCAAGGAGGGGCATCATCAGCCAACGTCGCATAAGTCGCGACCCCATCGGGCAGACAGTCTTGTCGATCACATTCAACAGGCTCTTACCTTCGGGACTCATCGATTCGAGCAGCTCAAGGTTACGCACCGTGAATCGGTCGAGGTGCATGAAACGGCGATTGTCGATGCGCGCGAGAGTAGTGATATGGGAGATGCGGGTATGGCTTGTAAGGTCAAGATAATACAGGATACTTCCGGCGGCAATCACAGCAGCCGGCATCGACTCCACCCCGAAACCTTTCAGGGTGGATGTGGAGAACTGTTTAAGCAGGCGTTCCTCAGCGGCCGAAGAGGTGTAGACCCAATCGTCGAGTTCGAAGACGCTGCATTTGTATGATATCCGGGATTGGCAGAAATCACGAGTGCCTTTCATGCGCAGCAGCTCCTTTGGTTGCAGCTGATTGAGAAGACGGTCGGTCTCTTCGGGAGAGGTCTCCGCACAAAGGAACTCCCCTGTGGATATATCGAGGAAAGCGACTCCCACGTTCTTTTTCGTGACGTGGATCGCCGCAAGGAAGTTATTCTCCTTAGCCTGCAGTGCCCCGGTGGATGTGTTTACGCCCGGCGTCACCAATTCCGTTATGCCCCTCTTCACGAGCTTCTTCGTGAGTTTGGGATCTTCAAGTTGCTCACAGATGGCCACACGCCTGCCGGCCCTCACCAGTTTCGGTAGATAAGAATCGAGGGCATGGTGAGGGAATCCTGCGAGCTCCACTGACTGAGCCTTGCCATTGGCGCGACGGGTGAGGGTAATTCCAAGAATCTCACTGGCGGCGATAGCGTCGTCGGAGAAAGTCTCGTAGAAGTCGCCCACACGGAAAAGGAGTATGGCATCAGGATGTTTCTTTTTCATCTCCAGATACTGGAGCATGAGAGGGGTCTCGGCAATTTTGGCCACTGTTTACGGTTTAAAGTTGAGGGTTAAGAGTTTGATGTCAGTTGAAGATGGAGAGCATCCAGGTAGACATGCCTACATATATCAATAGGCCCACCACATCGTTTGTAATCTGTATGAAAGGGCCGGTGGCGAGAGCCGGGTTTATCTTCAGGCGTTCGAGTGTAAGGGGCACGAGGGTGCCGAATACGGTAGCGAATATCACCACGGCAAACAGCGAGGCTCCCACCGCAAGGCCTACAGAGTATTTATACTCGGGGCCTTGTGTGAAGAAAATGTAGATGAACACCACCGTTGAAATCACCACGGCATTCAGCATTGCCACAAGAAACTCACGACCTATTTGGGTCCAGGCGTTCTTTATCTCCAGACGGCCGTTGGCAAGACCCTGCACCACGATAGCCGAGGCCTGCACACCCACGTTTCCACCGGTGCCACCGATAAGCGGAATGAAGATCGCAAGGGCTGTCACAGCAGCAATCTGAGCTTCGAACCCGGAGAGAATCAGAGAGTTTACGATACCCCCGATAATGCCGATCAAAAGCCATGGGATGCGGGCTTTTGTCTGGGCGAGCACTGAGTCGGACGCATCCACATCGGAGGAGATACCTGAAGCGAGCTGATAGTCGCGTTCGCTTTGCTCGCGCACCTCATCCATCACGTCGTCAACGGTGATCTGTCCCACCAGACGGCCTATGCTGTCTACCACAGGCATTGCCACGAGGTCATACTTCTCAAAATCGATAGCCACCTCATCAATCGGGCTCTCCGTGCGCACCGATATCGGGTCGGCCTCCATCACATGTTTGATTTTCGACACCGAAGGGTGGGTTATCATCTTCTTGAGGGGGAGAATACCTTTGAGGCGGTTGTCGTCGTCCACCACGTAGACGTAATAGATATCGTCGAGGTCTTCGGCCTGTCGGCGCATTTCTTTGAGACAATCCGGCATGGAGAGGTTTTCATTCACCACGATCATCTCCGTGCCCATAAGGCCACCGGCGGTGTCCTCGTCATATTGAAGAAGGTCTACGATATCACCGGCCTGTTCCACGTCGTCGATATGAGAGATCACCTCATCGCGGTCCTCCTTGTCGAGTTCCTGTATAAGATCGACGGCATCGTCAGTATCGAGTAAGTCGATATAATGCCCTATCTGCTCAGGGTCCATACCCTCAAGCAGTTTCTTACGGTCTTCCTCATCGAGCTCCATCAGCACGTCAGCTTTCTTCTCCTTATCCTCGATAAGATTGAAGAGCCACTCGGCCTGTTTCAGGTTAAGGTGTTGGAAAAGCTCGGCAATATCAGCGGGGTGCATCTCTTTCACCTCGTTCTGAGCGGCTTCCGTGTCTTGGGAGTCGATAATCTGCTCGATGCCTTCTATGTCGGTTTCGTTAAAATCCCTCATAATTCTACTGCTACTGCTTTTGCTGTGATTGCAAAATTACATGCTTAGACTGCAAAATTACGAAAAATAACTTGAAAAGGGCATCAGGATAAGAAAAAATCTAATCTGACGCCCTATGTCGGCTTATGGAAATGTTTTATCGGCTTATGTAAATGTAAGTCCTGCGCTCAAGCTATGGAGTCCAACGACAGGTATTGGTTATAGGATGTGTGTATTTATAAGTTTTTTACGTGTGGAAGGAAACTGCATAAAAGTTTTACTTATGATTATTGATAGGCCAGTGAGTGAGATAATGGCTACACATATCCACGTGTATGCGTCCGATTTTATTACGGCTTGTAATGCAAAAAGCACAAGACAGAGATAGGGTAATATTGAGTAGTTTATAAGATCCCAGTATTTCGCTAATAGAGTGGGAGCTATGTAGATTACTTCGTTTTCCTTGTGATAGATGAAAGAGCAGAGTCTCGCTGTTAAGGAAACTGGAAATTTCAACATTATTAAGATGTTGTCCCCTTCCTCAGGATTCACAAAACAATAATCCTCTTTCAGTGAACAGTGAGCTATCTCCTCTCCATTCCTGAAAACAATCATATCCGTGAGATAATTACTAAAGCCTCTGTTGATAATAATTTTCATGATTTTAAGGAACTTAATTCGTTAATGACTCCAATTATAATTAGGTCAGCAATTGAATATTATAGATACAACTGCTGACCTGAATTAATAAGAATACCAAAATTTATTCTACTAATAGTTATTTTGTAGCAATAATTTGCAAATATAGTTTAAATCTGAATATTATGCAAGCCCTTATGTCTAATCTGGACATTCGTGTAACGCAATGTCGATTCTCCAGTCGGTTAAGGTGCGTGTAGCGGTCGAGAAATTCGCTCCGATGAGATATACAATACGATGGTCGGCGGCGAAACGCTCCGCATAACCGCGTTCCATTATCTGTCGCAGGGCCTCCTCGGCTGAACCATCAACCTTGAATTCGAAAATATAGATGAAGGCTGAAGTCTCAATCTGCATGTCGCATCGGCCACGGCTCGAATGAATCTCTGTGCGCGTCTCCAGTCCCATCATCTTACATGCTATAGCCATCATATTCTGGAAATGAATCTCTTTGTCGGCCTCAGGCTCTGAGTTGGTGTCGGCAAAGAGACTCTGCAGACGTGTCATGAAATCCTCCGTCTTCCCGTGGAGGATATCATCCATAAAGTTTTGCAGATGGAAAGTGTAGACTCCTCCGAATCCTTTAAAGAAATGGTTGGCGAGCGACTCCCAGAAGCTCTGGTTAACCTCGACGTTAGGGAAGCCCAATGTGTAAAGCCCTCCCAATGGATTTCCGGAAGGGTTGTCGAAGGCCTTGATAGTGAGATAGCCCGACTGATATAGGAGAGGCACGATATCATCACCGATGTTGGAGATGTCGCCCAACTGTTTTGAACTACGTCTCTCGCCCTCAAGATTAGACAACAGGAAACGCCGACTCTCGATCAGTTTGATGAGATAAGAGGGCGATCCGCTCTCATACCAGTAGGATCCGAATGTCTCCGAATCAAATGCACTGAGCACACTGTATGGATTGTAGATGTTCTCTCCCTTGGAGGCGAACCGATAGCCGTCGTAAAGCAACTTGAAGTAATCCCATGTCTGCTTCTCCGTCAGGTCGTTCTCCTGTGCGAACTCTTTGATGGAGCTTGGAAAATAGTTGTGAAATTCTGTCTCACTGATGCCGCAGAGAGCATTGTATTTCGGGAGCATCGAAATATCTTTGAGATTGTTGAGCCCACTGAACACCGAAACCTTACCAAACTTTGTGACGCCGGTAAGCATAGCGAATCTTATATATTCATCGCTCATCTTCAGCACGGAATAAAATCCGCGCAGTTCATCCTTGAGAAGCTGATGGAGAGGATCATCGTGGAGACAATCGAGAAGAGGCTTGTCATACTCGTCGATGAGTACAACCACTCTCTGCCCATATTTCTCATAAGCTTGGCGTATGATAGATATGAATCGTTCCGAAATATTGTCGGTGAGACATTTTAGTCCGTATTTTTCCTCTATAAAATCGAGACATCCTGTGATGCGGTCTATAAGACGTTGGGGATGATTGTAATTCTGCCCGCTGAGGTCGAAACGGAATACGGGATATTCTATCCAATCATTTTCCAATTTATCTATGGCAAGGCCTCGGAAGAGATTCTTTCTTCCCTTAAAATAGGCTTCGATAGTCGACATGAGAAGGCTCTTTCCGAACCGTCTCGGACGGCTCAGGAAGATGTAATTGGCATCGTTGAAAAGTTCATATATCAACGCTGTCTTATCGATATACAGATAATCATTTGTTATAATTTTTTCAAATGTCTGTATTCCTACGGGGTATTCAATGCTCTTTGCCATTCTCTTCGGTAGTTAGAGGTCATGTTCCGATGCAGGCCGGATATCACATAATCTGATTCCGGCCAGATGCAAGGGCTTTGTCTCGGTAATATTTTCCCAAAGATAGCGTAAAAGCATTAATTACGCAAACTTAGGCAAAGTAATTTTCTGCTCCGGCTCTATGATCATGCAGTCGTGTCTGCAAAGAGGTGGTTTACTTTTTGAGGTAGATGGAGAGCATGAACTCGCGACCACGGAGCAGGCTCGAACGCTCAAGCTGTGAGACGGTGCCATAGGTGGTGTAGCTGTAGGTCTTACGGTTGAGGAGATTAGTCACGGAAGCTGAAATCTCCAATCGCTTTGTGATGTTGAAAGAGAGCTTCGTGTCGAGCATCGTCATGTTTTTGTGGCGTCCCTCCTCAATCTGATTGCGGTAGATCTCTCCACCTACAGTCCATGTCACCAGATCGCAAGGGGTCAGCGTCAGGCTCCCCTTGTATATGTAATTGTCAGTATGACGTGTCGACATATCCGATATGCTCAACAACGAACGATCCCATGTAAACCCGAGATTCCAGTTGAAGTATGAAGAGATGTTGCCGTTTATAAACGGGGATAGCGAGAAAGAGTCGTTCTGATAACGGGTATTCACACCTTGCGAGAGCAACGAGTTCTCATTTCGCGCATAATTACCCCTCATGCCCACCGCTCCCCTCATGAAGTCGAGCGACTTGGTGACATTTAACATCGCAGAGGCTGTGCGAGACTCCGAGGGTTTTGAACGGTAGGAATAGAATATGTAATCACCTGAGATATCCTGCACAGTGCCGAATTCCGACTTGTTCCAGCCTAAACCACCCATCGCTATAATGAAGATACCGGTCTGGGTGTTGCGTAGTGAATATGACACCGAGACAGACTGTCCGGAAGCCGTGTAATAGCCATCCACACCCACGCTGAACGAACGATAGTCGGTAAGTATCGAAGAGTCGTGAATATTATGTAG
>CAMWZE010000001.1 GCA_947178685.1 uncultured Porphyromonadaceae bacterium | reverse complement strand
GCTTCGGCGCAGCGGCTGTCGGTGCTGCCTTTGGCATAGCCTGCTGTGCCTGCTGTCCGGGATAAGCCGGTTGAGCCGGAGACTGTGGCCGCGACTGAGGAGTGACCGTCGAGTTATAAGGCCGTGGAGCCGCAGCCGCTTGATGACCCTGCATCTGCTGACCCTGCGGGGGGGCAGATTGCGGTGCGGCCGGCTGACCTTGCGGCACCCGGCCATAGGCCGGAGCCGGTCCCGAAGAGACCATCGAGGGGCGCGACGGGTCGCCGAGCGGCTGACGACGGTCGATAGCATCAAAAGGGGGCGTAGCCGGTTTCAGAAGCTGGCACAGGCGGATGAGGGTAAGCTCCACCAGCAGACGTTTTGAAGTAGCCGTGCGATAATTGATGTCGCAATCGGAGAGGAGACGCATGGCGGCATAATACCACTGGGCCGGAAGGGTCTTAGCCTGCTCCGTATAACGCGCGGCTATCTCGTCAGACGTCTCCAGAAGAGAGGTGGTGCGGGGGTCGGCCGCCACCATAAGATCGCGTACATGGGCGGCCAGCCCGTTTATCATAAAGAGAGAATCGAATCCCTTGTCGCGAATCTCCTTGTAGATTATCAGAGCCTCAGGCACATTGCCGTCGCGGAAAGCATCCACCATCCTGAAATAGTAGTCGTAGTCGAGCACATTCAGGTTGTCGATGGTGGAGGCATACGTGACATTGCCGCGCGAGGAGGCCGCCACCTGGTCGAAGATCGAGAGAGCGTCACGCATGGCGCCGTCGGCCTTCTGCGCTATGATGCCAAGCGCGTCGCGCTCCACGGCAATACCCTCTTCCGAAGCCACATATTCAAGATGGTCAACCATATCATTTATGGTGATACGCTTGAAATCATATATCTGGCAACGGCTCAGGATGGTTGGGATCACTTTATGTTTCTCGGTAGTGGCAAGGATGAACACCACATATTTCGGCGGCTCCTCAAGAGTTTTGAGGAAGGCATTGAAGGCGGCATTCGAGAGCATGTGCACCTCATCGATGATGAATACACGGTAGCGTCCGGTCTGGGGAGGCACATTCACCTGCTCTGTGATGGAGCGTATGTCGTCAACAGAGTTGTTGGAAGCCGCATCGAGCTCCACGAGATTGAAGGAATTACCCCTCTCAATGGCACGGCACGAGTCACATTCGCCGCAGGCCTCACCATCGGGCGTGGGCGACAGGCAGTTGATTGTCTTGGCGAAGATACGTGCGCAAGAGGTCTTGCCTACGCCACGCGGCCCGCAGAAGAGATATGCCTGAGCGAGGCGTCCGGAGTCTATGGCGTTTTTGAGGGTCGCGGTCAGTGCGCGCTGACCCACGACCGTCTTGAAGGTGGCCGGACGGTATTTACGTGCCGACACCACATATGGCTTTTGTTCGCTCATCAGTCGGTTTTAAATTTCTGTAGTATCCATAGGGAAGCCTGTCTTTGTAATGCAAGTGAAAACAAACCGGAGAGCCAAAACCCTATAGATGTCAATTATTTTTACAAAAGTAATAAATAATTGAGTAAGCTCCAAAAACCTTTACCACCAAATGAGAAAAGATACAACCCTCACGATAATGAGGTGCTGTTGATATCCTCCATCAGTTTCTTCGCGTCGACATAACGGATAATACCCTCCGCCACCTGCTTGGCATCGCGCATGGCATGCACCACGGTAGCCGGACGATTGGTGACATCGCCCCCGGCGAATACCCCGGCGCGTGTGGTCATGCCATAGGGATTCTCACGCGTGAGCACATAGCCGTTGGCATCTATACTTATACCCTCCGTAGTCGAGACTATTCTTGCCGCCGGCTCGCTACCCACAGCCAGCACCACATGGTCGGCCGGAACCGTTGTCTCACCCTCAGGCGAGGAAAGCGTAATACAGCGCATAGTTTCCGCATCCGCCGCCTCTATATTTGTGATCGATGTGTTCCAGAGGAATTTAACGCCCTCCTTCACAGCATCCTCATATTCGGAGCGCAAAGCCTTCATATGGTCGATGGAACGATGATATACCACCGTCACCTCCTTCGAGCCCATCCTCACGGCGGTGCGTGCGGCATCGATCGCAGTGTTGCCGCACCCCACAACAAAGACACGGTCGCCATCGCCCACAATCACCTCATTGCGACTCATAAGCCCCTTCTCGTAGAGGCTTACACGACGCAGGAAGCGTATTGCCTGGCGCACTGCCGGATGATTGATGCCGGGTATATTCAGACGTTTCGGCTTACCGGTGCCGGTGCCCATAAACACGGCATCGAATCCACGCGCGAAGAGATCGTCGACCGTGAGCGCCTCTCCAACCGTAGTGTTTAGATGAAAAATCACACCGAGCTTCTCAATCCGCTCAATCTCACGGCGCACCACCTCCTTCGGCAGACGATATTCCGGTATACCGAACATGAGCACACCTCCCGCTTCCGGTTCCATCTCGAAGATCTCCACCATAAAGCCCTCTCTGGAGAGGTCGCCCGCAATGGTGAGTCCGGCGGGGCCGCTGCCTATGACAGCCACACGTCCCCTCGACTTCTCGGGGATTCTCTCGTGGCTGAGTCCCGCCTCAGAGTCGAAGTCGGCTACAAAACGCTCCAGTTTACCGATATTGATATGCTTCCCCTTCTTGCCCAATATGCAGCTCCCCTCGCATTGCTTCTCATGGGCGCACACGCGGCCACACACGGCGGGAAGGTTGCTCCTGCGGTTTATGATTTCCAGAGCGTTGCCGAAGTTACCTTTAGCCATCTCCCCTATCCAGTCGGGGATGTCGTTGCTGATGGGGCACCCTTTCTTGCAGGAGGGCACCTTGCAATGGAGGCATCGCTGAGCCTCACGTATTGCCTCGGAAAGCGTGTAACTTTCGTTCACTTCTTTGAAATCGCCTGTCGTATTAACTGTAGTTTCCATCATATTTTCATATTCTTGAATTTGCTACTTATGTCAGAGTGTGTCTATGATACTTGTGTATCACATTCCCTATTCCTATCTTTTACATATACCGTCTTTGCGCCGCGATTACTCAATCACGATTACACAATTACACCGATAGAGAAATTTTCCAGTATTTACTTGATGCCCGGATTGAGTAAAAAAACCGTCAAATTTAGCAAATAATGGTAAAATAACATACGATTCGTGTGAATAAATAACATACGATTCGTGTGAATAAAAAATTTCGGCTACATATACGATTGAGTAATCCGGAGGTCTCAAACGTATTATATAGCAGGAAGAGGGGTAATAAGCCCCGTTCCGGCTTGATAGTTCTAACATGTTTATAATTCCAATATGCATTTTTATAATTCTAACATACATTCATGAACTCCCTTTTACTGACATTAGCGGCCGGCAGCGTATTATCGCTCTCCTCGCCCGACAAGTCACATCAGATTGAAATCTTTCAGGACCTCTCCCCCGACTCAGTCTACTCCCTCAGCTATGACGTCTCCTTCAAAGGGAAACCGATGGTGGCAAAAGGTCGCCTCGGGCTCAACCTCGACAATATAAGCTGGGAGAAGGCACTTGCCTTAGGCAAACGTAAACTGCCTCAGCCCAAAGTGTGGATGGACCTCCTCGAAGTGGATTCCGTCACCTACTCCTCACGCGACACCGTGTGGCATCCTCTCTATGGTGAGCGCTCTACAGTGAAAGACCATTGGAACGGAGCCATCCTTCACCTCTCGCGCAAAGACGCATCCAAATATCGTCTCGACGTGGAGGTGCGTGCCTACGATGAGGGTATTGCTTTCCGCTACTTCTTCCCGGAACACCCCCAGGCCGTGTTTCATAAGATTACGGAAGACCTGACATCCTACCGTCTGCCCGACGGCACCATGGTGTGGGCCACCGATTGGGCACAGGCTCCCTACCGTCGTGTGCCGGTAGATTCCGTCACTACAGCCTCCGAACGTGCCCTTACTATCGAGTTTCCCGAGGGTCATTGGGGTGCGCTCACCGATGCCGACACCGACGACTGGTGCCTTACAAAATTCGTGTCCGGCGAACCCTCCACGCTGAACTCCGTGATGTACTCACCGGTGGATATCGTCACTTACTACGCCACGCCGTGGAAAGTAATCATGGGAGCCGATACCCCGGGACAGCTTCTCGAAAACAACGACATTATCCAGAATCTCAATCCCCCTTGCGAGATAGCCGATGCAAAGGATTGGGTGAAGCCCGGCACGATAATGCGTGAGACTACCCTCACCACCGAAGGGGCTATAAAGACAATCGACTTCTGCAGCGAGCATAACATACCCTACATGCTCTTTGACTGGCTATGGTATGTGCCTTGCACGAGCCACGACGGTGATGCCACAAAGGTGATCGACAAGCTCGACATGAAGCGGGTGGTTGACTATGGACGTGAGAAGGGTGTGGGCGTATGGCTGTATGTAAACCAACATGCGCTCATGAAACAACAGCGGGAACTCCTCCCCCTCCTGAACGAATGGGGTATCAAGGGGGTGAAGAGCGGATTCGTGCAATATGCCTCCCACCGCTGGGCTACCTGGCTTCATGACCTTGTGCGCTATGCCGCCGAGAACAAGCTGCTGATGAACATTCACGATGAATACCGCCCCTCCGGGTTCTCACGCACCTACCCCAACCTCCTCACTCAGGAGGGAATACTCGGCAATGAGGAATTTCCTGACGCTACCCACAACGTGACGCTCCCCTTCACACGCATGATCAACGGAGCGGCCGACTACACCATCTGCTACTACGACAAGCGCATAACCAACACACATGCCCATCAGCTGGCCGCTTCAGTGGTGTACTACTCCCCTCTTGTCACCATCTTCTGGTATGACAAGCCACAGGCATATGAGGGGGAACCGGAGATCAGCTGGTTTGAGAACCTGAAGACCGTGTGGGACGATTCGAAGGTGATATCCGGACATCCGGGGGAACACATTGTGATGGCACGCCGCAACGGCAACGACTGGTGGGTTGGCGCCATGACCAACAATGACGGTCGCCATATCGATATCCCTCTCGATTTCCTCGAAGAGGGAGCATCGTATACCGCTACGCTTTACACCGACGATCCCAAAGCACCCACCAAGACAAAGGTGAAGGTGGCGCAGAAGAAAGTGAAGAAGGGTAAGCAACTTCCGCTTGATCTCCTGCCTCGCGGAGGTGCCGCAATCCATATCTCAAAAATCTGATAAGCATAAGCCTAACAAACAGCAAAGACACAGAAAAGGCCGACGAAAATCGTCGGCCTTTTCTGTGTCTTTGCTGTTCAGAGCATCATCTTCCTGATAGCTCAGAGAATCTTCCTGATGGTTCGGAGCATTATCTTCATTTCAGAGCATCACCTTCTTGCCGGCAATTATATAGATGCCGTGGGGAAGAACGGATGCATCAGTGCCACAGGGCACTCCCATAAGATTGTAGATTACGGAAGGATTACCTCCGACTGCCACGCCGATCTCCTCTACCGCCGAATCGCCACCCTCAAGAGCATCCTTGAGAGCGTCGACACTGCTGAAGGTCTTCACCCAGTGGAGCACAATAGGCTCGGTGGAACCTGTGGTGCGCAACTGCAAGGGAAGTGTAGTGATATCGTCGGTGGCAACCGTAGTCTTGGCCACCCCTTTGCTCGTGCAGAAAGCACCGTCTGTGAGATCATAATAATATACATCGTCACCGATCTTCCCGGTGAACGTGTCGTAGCCGCCTGCCCAATAGTTAGAGCCGGAATAGAGAGCCATAGTCATCCCCTCGGGACGCTCCATACGGAAAGCGAGCACCGGGAAATTTCCTCCGTGGAAGGGGAACGACCATGCGCGGCCCAGACGTGCCGTGCCGGCCGCCGTAGGAGTAAGACGCATGACGCCGTCGGCATATTCAATAGTGCCGTTATTTCCGGGAACCGTCCACTCCGACTCCGATTCCGCACCGAACTGATCATCCAGGCCGCCCCACTTGAAGCCTACGCGGTCGGTGGTGAATTCCTCGCCGTTGTTGCGATAGCTCACCCAATAGGTATAGGCGGGCACGGTGCCCTCGATATCGGTATCCACATAATGGCCCAAGGTGTTGTCGGGAGAGATTATCACAGCCTCATCCTCAGCTCCGGCAGGGGCGCGGAACAAGTTGATATCTGTGGCCAGCATACCCTTGAAAGCCCAGTCTAATGTGAAGTACTTGTATTGTGCGTTGAATTCTCCGGAAATCTCGGTAGCCGCCTCTTCAGAGGAGTTATAGGCCACACGGATTGACGCGATCTCAAGACCCTCGCCCGGATTCTCAATGTAAAAACGGATTACTGACGCACCGGCGGGGAATTCCAAAGTGCCCACCTTGACCTCGCTGAATGAGTCGGCCACCGGCACCTCGGCGGTCACCTTCTCACCCTCTGACACAGCCACGCCTATCCCGGCAGGAGCGGAGGCCTTGTAGGTCACGAAGATATCATAGGTGTCGCTTACGGGGCAAGCCACCGTATAGTTAAGCCACTCACCCGCTTTTGTGTCGGCCACAACCCAGCGGCCATCACTCTCACGGAGAGCCACGCCCCCATCCGGACGATAAGCCGTGGCCTCAGCCTTAGTCACCTTATGCCAGGTGTGTCCCTCGGCCTCCTCGCTGATATTGTAGTAGTCATAGTCAGCCGCGGCCACCTCGCCCGGCATGATATGTATGCCTGACTCCCGTTCGCCCGACGCATAGCTCACAGGATCGCCCGCCATCCAGGGCTCAAGCCATTTGGTGAGTGTGCCCCATCCGTTCCATTCATAAAACCAGCTTGGAGCCGTGCCCGATGTGTCGTAGCCATATTTATCCATCACATAGTCTTGCGAGCGGCGCAGCCACTTCGTGTCGTCGTCGCTCTCACCCGCTCTCACAAGATAATGGGCATAGGCTGAGGAGCGTGAGCCGACGTTGCTGATGCCACCGCGTTGGTCAGGACTCGGTTTTACCGATTCCCAGCGACCGCTACGGCTCTTTATCTGCAGATACATGCCATTGTCGAGAGTCACCTCATCCGGATTGGTGGTGTAGCTCGTAGGTTCCCACGGTTCCGGCTGATCGGGGAAAGAGACCATGTTGCTAAGATTATAGCGGTAGTTGAACTCGATACCCTTCAGCAGACGGTTGTCGTGAAGAGAATAGAAACGGTCGCCCTGATTCCATGCGATCTCCGCAAACTCTATATATTTGTGCAGGCCGGCGAGCACATGACCCTGATCGCGCGACGATTCCTGACACTGCCCGTTGGGATAAAAGTAATATTCGAGAAGCTCATCATAGCCATAGTCAGGCACAGAGTTGGAGTGTCCGTTGAGGGTATATGTGAGCTGATACTCATTCGACGAAGTCGGCTTGGTGCTTGTGAGCGCCGGGCCGGAGGGATAAGGGAGGTCGTCGTCACGGTGAGGCAGACCCGACACATAGCGGAGAGCACGGTCGTAGATCAGCTCGTTGTCAAGATATACACCCATCGCCAACATTGCCAGCATGCCGAACATACCCTGGTTGCCGTAACGACCGCTGTCGCCGTTGAGGATGTTCCAATAGAAGGTTATTCCGTTCTTGTCATCATCGGTCCAGTGAGCGTATTTGGCAGCCACATCCTCAGTGTTGGAATAATAAGGATAAGTGAGCATATCCTTGAATTTCTGCTGCTCCTCGGAATCCCAGCCCTCATAATCGCGCATAAGCTCGGCAGCTTCGATGAGGAGGTTGATCTTACCGTTGTCGAGCGGACCGGTGCCACGTGCGGAGGTGTTGGTGTAATGGTTGTTGGCATTGAGATATTCCACGGCCTTGTCGGCATAACGGTTGTCGCCGGTGATATGCCAGAGAAGCGCAAGGTCATGTGCGCAACGACCGTCGATGCCTACAGTGCCGTTAAACTGCCCCTCGCGGATCTGTGTCCCCCTGTCGCTCACCTTACGGTCGAGCTGCGCATGCTCGGAGTTCTTCAGATTGAGATAAGTGGTGTAGTAAGGTTCCACCTTGGCCTCCACCATAGCTTTCATTCGGTCGAGCTGTCCCTGCGTGTATGAGCATCCGGGGTGTACGAAGGTACGTTCGGCTCTCAAGCCGCCCCAGAGGCACAGAATCAGCGACAGAAGTGTCAGAATACGTTTCATAGATCTTATTGTGTTAAGTAATCAAGGAATCCCTCCCCTGAGGAGAGAGTTGTTTATGACAAAAGGGGCGTATCCTCTCCGGACACGCCCCTTGATCGACATATTATTTGTGGAATTGGGTTATTCCGGCTTAGCGAACGATAGCTTTCACTGTAGTTGCAACACCGTTCTTAACGGCCTTCACCACGTAGATGCCGGCAGGAAGCTCGATGCTGTCTACACCGTTAGCCACCTTCTTGCCATCGATTGAGTAAGCCTCCATAGCCTCTGCACCGGGAGCCACTGCAACCTTACCGTTCTTGAGGTAGATGTTGACGTTCTCTACAGCCACAGCCTCAACAGCCGACTCCTCTTCACCGTCGCGCACTTCCTGGCCACCGTCGCCGTTAGCATAATCCTCGCAGACCATGAGGGCATCGCTGGAGTCTTCTACAGAACCTGTGTAGTGAACAGTGAATGTAGGCTGGTCAACGGTAACTGAAGCACCGGGGGCGATACATACGAAGCCCATCCAAGAACGCTGCTGAACACCACCCTCGCCATTCTCATCAGGCTCTACGATGGTCTCGAATCCGTTGATGTTGGGGAAATGTACGTCGCCTGCAGAGAAAAGAAGACCGGGAGTCTTGTCGGCATCGGTAGCCTTCACTTTGTTGAGGTCGATCACGATGACATCCTCAGTATAGCTTGTCTCGTCAGCGGTGCCCACTTTTGAGCCGAGGAGCTGATAGAGATCAGCCTCATACTGGTCGACAACTTTATACTTGTCGCCGTTGAAAGAGGGATAGTTGGCATCTGTTGACTCAGTGTTGCCGCCCCATTTCACGTTGCCGTTGTCATCGAGACCCTCGGAGAGCTTACGCTGGAGCATGAACTCAAACTTGAAGTCGTTGAGGTTCCATACGCAGCCTTCGGTAGTGATCTGGAACACCATGTAGGGCTCGTCTTCGATGAGGTTTGCAGTGGCTGCATAGCGGATATCCGCACGCCAGTTGCCGTTGTCTTGTTTCACGAGCTTGTTTACAGCAGATTTGCCATCTTCCCCTACAGGAAGGATTGTTTTGCCGTTGTCAGTAGCCCAGGAATTCTCGGGATTCCAGCGAACCTGTGCGTTAGCAGCGCCTGCGATCATGAGGCCGGCGGCGAGAAGGATGGTAGATTTTTTCATGTCTTTTTAGTATTATGATGGTTAATTTTGATGTTAGATCGGCGGCGAGACACTCTCTCTAACGCCTTTCTGCCCTATTATTCGTAAAAAAGCGGGCCACTACTCAATGCAGTGGCCCATTTTTTTCATTTTTTTTAAAATTTTTCAATCCATATCATTCCCAACCCGGATTTTGAGCGAGATTGGGGTTGAGAATCAGCTGATCTACAGGGAAAGGCTTCATGTAGGTGCGCTGTTTGAAAGTGCGGTCTTCCTTAGCCTCGATTATGTAGTAGCCGTCTGAGCTTATCTTCACACCATTGTTAATGGTCTTGGCAGGATCCTGACTGTTGGTGAAGAATGTCTTGCCGGAGGCATCCTTCTTGGCGGCAGCCTGCGCATATGTGGGAGGATTGTTGGGGTCGCAGAACACATAGAGGAATTTGTCGCCATCCTCCAGACGGGTCCACTTATAGGTGTTGAGGATATCCCAGGTAAGATTCTTGACCGTCACGGTGTAGTTCTGAGTGGTGATGAATACATTCTTGCGGTCGGCGGGAGTTGCTCCGATGTAGAGGCCCTCAAGGTCATCGCCGAACAATTCATCACCTTTCGCCCAGCGGCGCACATCGTCTACGCGATAACCCTCGAGATAGAGCTCGCAGTTACGCTCCTTGCGGATATCGTCGAGAGTCCATGTGCTCTTGGTGGGCATATCCACACGTTTGCGGAGAAGATTGATATGGGCGTTCTCAGCCACAGCGATCGGACTGCCACCGTTGAGCTCGCAGAGAGTCTCCGCATAGTCGAGGTATACACCGCCGAGGCGTATCACCGGGATGTCATAGCTGGCATCATTGGCGCCACAAGTAGTCTCGACGCTCCATTTTCCTACAGCGGCGGTGAAGGATATGCCTGAATTGACGGTAGGAGTTCCTATCTCATCATAACTGTCGCGCTTGCAGCTGTAGGCCCACTGATAGTCCATGAAGCTTACGCCCAACTCAGAAATGCGGGGGTCCATGTTGTCGTTACACCAGTAGCGGGGATCGGAATAGTCGGTTGATACGGGCGATCCATCCTTTGTCTCGAAACATTCCACGAAGTGTCGCGACACGCCTACACCACGATATGTGTGTACCCAGTTCTGACCTGCAAGTTTCGTAGTGTTGTCGAAACGATTGGCCAGAATATACTCTTTGTTGGCCTTCTTGAGTATTGCGGCGGGATTGCGTGCTACCGACGACTCAAGGATGAACATATACTTGTAGCTCGCCTGGCCGAGGGCATCATTATAGAAGAGCTCGTAGCTGTTGTCGGCGATTACATTCTCAAGAGCGGTCTTGGCAATACCCAGAAGATATTTGCTACGGGTGTCGCGTGAGGCAGCGGTAGTCGGGTTGTTTTCGGCGGGATAGTTATCCATCTCGGTGTGATATTTCTGCCAGGTACCCTCGAAGAGACAGATGCGACCGAGAAGTGCATTGGCAGCACCGATAGTGATGCGGCCCTCTTGAGCACCGTTGCGGATGTCGCCCTCTTTGGGAAGCTTGCCCGACTCGATAGCCCACTGCAGGTCTTCAATCATGAAGTCGACAAACTCATCGCGGCTGGCGCGGGGCGCCATCACCTCTGATGAGGAGGGATCAAGCACACGCTTCACAATCGTGCCGGGACCGAAATCGCGGAAGAAAAGCCAGCTTTCATAGGCACGGAAGAAGCGGGCCTGTGCGCGATACTGGTCGAGATCAGCCTGATCACCCTTATAATAGAGGTCGGCATAGTAGTCGAGGTAGTTGATGGAGCGGATATGCTTGTAGTATTCGTTATAGCGGTCGTCGGCTTCCGGCTGAGTCATTTTGGAGGCTGAGATGCTGCCCGACATACCGGTGCAGATGTCGCTGTCGCCGTCGCGAGCGGCGAGACCCTGGATCTTGCCGTTGTCCATAAGCTTCGGGAGCCAGCTATACCAGTTGTTTACTTCAGACTCATAGTAACTGAGCTTATCCATTGTGTTCGACTCGTTGGTGGTGATCTCCGGATAGAAATCGAGGGCATCGTCGCAGGCTGTGAGCGATACAGCCGCAAGGGCCGCAAGAGTCAGAAATTTTATTGTCTTCATATGTATGCGGGAGAGATTAGAAGGTTAAGTTAAGACCGATGGTGTAAGAACGGTAGAAGGGATAGGCGTTCGCACCTGAGGTTCCGCCAAGTGGATTGGTGGCCATGTTCTCGGGGTCCGTCTTGTCTTTATTGACGCGGATGGTGAAGAGGTCGGTGCCTGTGAAGTAGAGACGCACTTTCTCGATGCCGATCTTGGATGTCCACAACACGGGAAGCGTGTAGCCTACAGTAAGATTTTTCAGGCGGCAGTATGCCATGTTCTGCAGACGATACCAGGCGTCGCTGTAGAGATAGTTGTAGGCGGCGAGGCTGCGGTGCCAGCGGGGAGCGCTGTTGTAGGGATCGTTGTTAGGCGTACGGTAGTCGGATGCCTGAGTTGTAATTGTGGTCTGCACGAGCGAACCGTCAGCACCCATATTGTAGTAGGGTATCTCCTGGCCCACCATGCGGGGATCTTCGCCGAGGTTGTAGCCCCAGGTTTTGTCATACCACTGTCCACCCTGGATCTGATAGATATTGCGTCCCGGGGCAGTCAGGGCTGTCACGTCGCGGATGATGGAGGCCTTCCCCACACCCTGGAAGATTACATTGAGATCAAAACCCTTCCACTGACCGCCGAGGTTGAGCGAATATGAATAACGGGGGGTGGTATTGCCAAGGAGTTTGACGTCGTCGTAGTCGATGTTGCCGTCGCCGTCAAGATCGGCATACATAGCGTCGCCTATACCGAGGATAGAGGTGTCGAGACCGAGAGCCTGGCCATCGGCGGCATCAAGCATTGCACGGTAAGATTCAAGCTCCTCCTGATTCTCGATGAGCTTCACGAAGTCGAATCCGAACATGGAGTTCAGAGCGTAACCCTCGCGATATTTGGTGATGCCATTCTGAGTAAAGTTTGAGGAGTTAGGCATCGACACAAGCTTGTTCTTGGCGTCGGAGATATTGAATCCTACGTTATAAGTGACGTCGCCGATACGGTCGCGCCAGTTGAGCTGGATCTCCCAGCCGTTCACCTTGAGAGTACCGCTGTTGGTCTTGGGAGCACCGGCACCGAATACACTCGGATATGTCACTCCCACGAGCATATTGTCGTTGGTTTTCCAGAAATACTCAAGCGAGCCGCTGAGGCGTCCGCTGAGCACAGCGAAGTCAATACCTATATTGGTGTTCTTGACCACCTCCCAAGTACGGTCGAGGCTTATCACATTATCCTGCCAGAGGGTCTGGAGCGGACCGGCCGAACCGGTGGGGCCGAAGAGCCCTGCGCCGGTAGTGTTGGAGCCGTTGACACTTGTCTTTATATTACCTACGAAGTCGTAGGTGCCGATACCCTCCTGGTTACCGGTCTCACCGTAAGATGCACGTATCTTGAGGTCGTTGAGCCATGTGATATTGTGCATGAACTTCTCATCGCTGATGCGCCAGCCGCCCGACACGCCGTAGAATCCTTTCCACTTCTTCCCTCTCACGAATTTGGAGCTGCCGTCGTAACGGCCGAGAAGCTCGATGAGATAACGGCCCTGATAGTCGTAGTTGATACGGCCGAAGTAGGATGCGATGGCTGTGGTCCATTTATCATCAGAAAACTCCACTTTCGAGGTAGCGGGGTCGTAAGATGATGAGAGCGACTCAAGGAATCCGTCGGCAAGGTTGAGAAGCTTCGACTGGGTCGACTCGCTGTCTTCCCTCTCGTAGCTCGCGCCCACCATAGCCGAGAGGTTATGGTTGCCGTCAGTGCCGAAATCGGTGAGATAATTCAGGTAGCCCTGATATATCTGATAGAGAGCGGAGCGGTTAAAACGGGTGAAACGGTTGTCGGTAGGACGCATCATGGTCTCGATCTTCTCGTTGTCCCAGTTATACATATAGTTCTTGTATTGGGTCTCTTTGTTCACCCAGTCTTTGATGGTGTATCCAACCGTACCGCTCAGGTCAAGACCCTTGATGATGTGGAACGTGGGGCGGATATTGACCACGGTCTCGTTATAGATGTTGCGCTTTCCGCCGCCGAATTTGGCCACAGCAACGTCGCTATAGTTGTTGAGCCAACCGAAAGCGTGCTGACCGTCAGACGAGAAGATCGGTGAGCCGGGAGGGTTACCGTTTACACCTGAGGGATTGTTGAGAGGATAAGTGTTGTCGCGGCGGGCGAAAGCGATTGTAGTGGCAAGATCAAACCATTTGGCAATCTTGAAGTCGTTGTTGGCACGCGCGGTGTAGCGGCGACCATTCTCCTTTATTCCGAACTGAAGCGGAGAGCCGTCATACATATATCCTAAGCTCACGTTGTAGCGCACCACATCGTTGCCACCGCTCACACCGAGAGAGTGAGATTGCGCGAAGGCATTTCCGAAAGTGTCGCTATACTGGTCTGAGTCGATGAAGCCGATATCGCTGATGGCGTCGGCATTGCCACCGAGAGCGGCGTAGCTCTGCACAGTGCCCATATACTGAGGATCGCGACGCTTCATGGCCATGATGGCAGCGTAAGGGAATGATCCCACATTGGTGAAGGTGCTGAGAGTACCGCTCGATATGCCCTCGTTGTAGAGCACCTCCTCGATACAGGTGGCCCACTGCTGAAGATTCATCCACTGCACCTGTGGGTCGGATACTTTCCAGGTTACATTGCCACTGTAAGAGACGGTAGGTTTCTTTCCTATCTTGCTGCCGCGTTTGGTGGTTACGAGCACAACACCACCGGCAGCACGCGCACCGTATATGGCTGCTGACGCATCCTTGAGCACCGATATATTCTCAATATCATCCGGATTAAGGTCGGCGATTCCACCTGGCACACCGTCGACGATAACAAGCGCGCTGGTGTTGTTGACGGAAGCCTCACCACGCACCTTGAAATCCCAGCCCTCACGACCGGGAGCTGTGGAACCGCGTGTTACCATCATGCCCGGAATCTGACCCTGAAGGTCGGCAAGCGGGTTTGAAGCCGGAGCTTTATCTGCAAAAGCCTTATCATCAACGGCAGACACAGCACCTGTGATAGATCCTTTCTTCTGCACGCCGTAGCCCACCACCACGAGTTCGTCGAGGTTGGCTGCATCCTCATCAAGCACAATCTCCATCTTGGGGGCTATCGCCACCTCTTTAGTCTTATAGCCTACATAAGACACCACGATTGTCTTACCTTCGACATTCTTGAGAGTAAAGTTACCGTCGATGTCGGTTGAAGTGCCGTTGGTTGAGCCTTTCACGAGTACGGTGGCACCGATCAGCGGTTCGCCGGAAGCATCGGTGACCGTGCCGGTTACTGTGGCTATCGGGGCGACAGCCGGGGCCTGTTCCGCCATTGCCGTGAATGTCGGTACGCCCAGGGCTCCTCCTCCGAGAAGCGCGACAGCCATAAGAGCTGTCATCTTACGCCGGTTGGATGATGAATTCATAATTAATAGGGTATAGTTTGAAGGTTTTTATTATCTTTATTTAGTGGAGGAATGGTTCTCATCTCCCGAGATATAACCGGAGAGGCTACCGTTCCTCTTTTATTACTTAGTCGTATCAGAGTAAAAAACTACTCAATCCCCCGATTAAGAAAATTGATTTTTCCTTGAAAAAGCAGCCGCAACCATCATATCGCCTCAGCGAAACAACTGCGCATATGGCGAATTCCCATATAGAAATGATTCTCCACCGTGCGGCTTGAGAGATTGAGTTCCTCGGCAATTTCCCTGGTGGTTTTCTCCTCATGCAGCCTCATGATATACACAAGACGACGCTGGGCAGGCATGGCGGCGAGAGTTCTTGTCTCGAGATTCTGCATATCACGCCCAATCACCTCCTCCTCCGTGGTGGAGGACAACGTCTCCGCAGCGATAGCGATTTCCGCAGTGGCGACACTCTTATTATATAGGCGACGCAGATAATCATTGACCACATTAGAGGCTATTGCAAAAGCAAGGGCCTTTGTCCTCTCGGGCACTATAGCGTCCTTATATTCGAGAAGACGCAGATACACCTCCTGCACCAGATCGGTCGCGTCTTCATCGTTGGCGACACGAGTCTGTATAAAGGCTCGGATGAGGGCTTGATGTTCATAAAACATCTCGATTGTTTTGTGGTTGATGGAAGGGGAAGTTGCCATGATGTTTTGATTTTTGTCGGGGGTTCCGACCAGGTTGACAATGGCAAAATTATATCATATCCGCCTCCTTCAAAAATAATCTACCCCTTATTGCATATCAATCAATTATCTGACATATATACTTTATAACCCCATGTATTACAATTACTTAATTTTGTGAGACTCCGGTCTCAATAAATTAAATGAGACTCCCGAGTCTCACAAAGAGACTCGGGAGCCCCCGAAACGTTACTTTTTCACGGGCCTTGACGGGCCGTGATCAGCCCCCGACCGGCAGGGGCTCAGCCGAGAGTCTTGAGCCACTCGCCGGGAGAGACTCCCTCCACATTTTTGAAGGAGCGGAAGAAGGTGGCACGCGAGGAGAAACCGGCCTGTTCCGACATGGCCGTAAGGGTAAGATTGCGACGGTTGTCGGGCGACTTTGCAATGCGCTTGAACTCCTGCACACGATAGTAGTTGATGTAGTCGTAGAAAGTCTGCCCTTTATGCTGGCTGAAGAACTGGCTCATGCGGTGGCTCGATATTCCGGCCATAGAGGCGAGATCGCCCACTTTCAGATCCTGCTGCAGGTAGGGTTTCTCGCGCTCCATTATCTCGTCGAGTTTACGGGCTATCTCGCGTCCTTCGGTACGGCTGAGGGTGGCGGTGGCATACTTCTTCTGCACGGGTGCAGCCTCCTCTCCGGCTACATTCTCACTGCCGGACTGCGCATCCACAGCAGGGGAAGAGGTCTCGGCGGCCTGCGCGGCTGTGCGCTCCTCCTCCAGCTTACGACGTAGCTCGCTGCGCCGACGCATGTGGAGCACCCACACGAGCATGAGCGCGGCTACAAGTGCTATTGTCAGCACCCCGAGTATGTACCACCACACCGGATAGGCCATCCTCAGGTCAACCACCGTTGTCTCCGCCTCACCTTCGGAATCGTTGGCCGATTTCACACGCAGCTGATGGCGCCCGGGCGAGAGGTCATAGAAGGTGACGGCGAGCTCATCCTGGAAGGGTTGCCATTCCCCTCCGTCGAGAGAGTAGACGTATGAATCCGGCTCCTCTAAGGCGAAGGAGAATGTGGAGAAGCCCACCTTGATTGTAGTGGAGGCGCGGTCAATATTAATCCTGTATTTTCCGCTCTTCTCATCAGGCAGGGGGACATAGTCGGTCACCGCGCCGTTTATACTGAGAATCGTGGGAACAGGGGGACGCTGAGCCTCTATGGATGAGTCGATGTCCGACTCGGTCAGCCGCAGGAGTCCTTCCGAATTGCCAAACCAGATATGGTCTTGGTTGTCGGAGACAGGTTGCGCCTGAAGAAACGACAGCGATGGCAGTCCGGATGCAAGGCCGAACCTTATGATATGTCCATGGGAATCGCGACGGAATATCCCCTTGCTTGTGGCAATCCAGAGATTGCCGTTCTTATCCTCCGTCACACCCTTTGCCACCGCCCCGTCGAGCAATGTGTGTCTTATAGTGGCGGCATCGGAGAGGTCGGGAGATGAGGCGATCACCATGCCATATTCCGGCACGAAATAGAGCATTCCCTTGCTGTCCTCGTAGACGGAGCGATAGCGCATGGCACGCGGAAACGAGGCAGGGAAGATATCGGTGCGCAGCTTCTCCTGGCGGGGATCATAGACACAGAGTCCGGTGTCGGTGCTGATCCACCCTTTTCCGGTGGAGTCGAAGAATATACCGTACACGTTCCCTTCGGGCAAGACACTGTTGGATGATGTGTAGCAAGTAAGAGTGCCGTCGGCGGCTCGCCTATAAAGACCCTTATTGGTGCCTATCCAGAGATTGTCCTTACTGTCGGATGCAAGAGCGAAGATGTGGCCCATGCGGAACACGGGATAGTCGCCGCGTATCGTAAGGTCGCGCACCTTGCGTGTGGCGGGGTCGAGAATACGCAATCCCCCGCCATAGGTTCCTATATATATGTCGTTGCCATGGTCGAGCAGCGATATCACCATTTCCGAACGTAAATCAGGGGTACGCACCGCCCAGGTGTCGGAACTGTCGCGCGCCAGCATGGTAAGTCCCTCACGGGTGCCTATCGCAATATCCTTATCGGAGATGGCAAGAGCTCTGACGGGTATGCCACGGGTATTGATAAACGCGGGATCATCCATCAGTTCGAACGGTCCGGTCCAGGATGGCGTATAGTCGGCTCCGTTCTGATAATATCCAATCCAGAGATGGCCGCTCCGGTCGGTGAAAAGGGAATACACCTGATTGCTCGAAGGGCTCGCCGGATCGTTGGCCACATGCTTCGATTGCGAGAGCACACGCTCGGAGGGTATCTCTATCTTGGTTACCCCTCCCCCATCGGTGCCCACATATAGAATGGTGCCGTCATAGCTCATGGCCATGTCGGTGACCACATTACCCTTCGAGAACATGAATGCCTCGGAGAGGGAGCCGGTGGAGGGATCCATCCGCCAGATGCCGTTGCCGGAGGTACCTATATACAGGATGTGTCCGGCCATCGTTATGGTGGTTGCACCTAACGTTTCAATCGTGTCGATCGGGCCTACCTGTTCCACCGAGAAATCATCCGGGTGCATACGATATATGCCCCCCTTTGTCAACAGGAATATTCTCCCGTCGCCGAAAGTTATATCGGTAATCTTGTTTGACAGGTCTACGAGGTCCTTGCCCACCTGTATGCGGCGCACCGATCTGTCGGGATATATCACGGCAAGACCCTCCTCACCACCCACGAGGGTATATTTCCCGTTGATTCTCAATCCGCAATTCGCCGGGAAAGGCTTCCCGTCGAGCAAAGGAGTCACCTTATGGTGTCCGGTTCGTGTCTCCACGAGATACAAACGGTTGTTGGCGCCTGCGATTACACCGCCGTTCTCTGCCGGCTCGATCATCTTCACGAGGCTGCAGTCTTGCGGATCGTCACACAGCGGCACCCTGATGGTATGTTCCCCGTCAAAACGTACAAGGCCGCGGTCAGTGGCCAGCCACACGAAGCCGTCGCCGGTGCGCGCTATGTCGTAGGTGGTGGAGCCTTCGGTGCGCTGCCCCTCTACGGAAGGCACCCTCCTGAAGAGGTGTCCCTCGGGATAGGCATTTATGAAAGTAAACAACATAAGCAACAGACACATAATAACTTGCATCCGTTTAACTTTCTCACGCCCTTGTGCTCTCGAAATCATAATCTCAATCAATGTTCTATTTCCAAGTATGTGTCACAGATTAAAACATCAGACACATACTTAACGAAGATTCTCATTTTTGTTATATCAAGCCGTGAAGATTATTTGAAAACCACATCTTCCACATGCTCTCCGATAAACATGCGCATCATATCTGATGTCTTGTACCAGCCGGGCTTTCCGGGCATCTTGTCATATATATGCTCACCGTTTATCACAAGGTTGTCGAATGTAATCCCCTTCACCTTGCGGACATCGTCATAACCTATTATAAGAGAGAGATCCGAACGGTCGCCGTTATATACTACATCCTTGAAGAGAACATTCTCTATCAATGCTCCCGGAGCAGCGCAATATTTTCTGTTCCAGGCTATCCGGATATCAATAAGACGGCCACGGCGGAAATTCTCTACCCGGATATTGTCAAAGGTAATGTCTTTCACAATGTTGTTGTCGCTTGCCACGATAGCGAACACTCCCTGATAGTCCACCTGAGGCTCATGCATATCCACCACATCGATGTCGCGGTATACAATGTCAGTGATCACATCTGAAGGGGCATCGACACCTATCTCCGTGGCGCTTCCGTGGAGGCCTACCATGAAGGGATGTGCCACATCGGCCCAGAGCACCGCGTCTTCAGTGAGTATGTTGCGGCAGCCACCTTTGTAACCTTTGCGTGTGGCGTAGATGGTGGTGCAGTCGTCTGATGTACGGGCGAAAATGTGGCGGTAGGTCACATTGTTCGAGGCAAACACATTGAAGCCGTCACCCCATCCGTAATAACTCATCACCTTTACATTCTCAACCTTTACGGAGTCGGAGCCACCCACAGCACACTGAGTGGTGAATATTCCCTCCACCTCCACATTCCGGCTGTTGCTCACCCTCACCCCCATCTTTCTTTCGGGATACACCATACCCCTACCGATGACGCGGGCCTTGTCGGCACCCTCCACAACGATTTCACCGTCGAGGAATGCACCTCCGGCCACATATACAGTCTCGCCCGATTTCACGTTGAGCGTATCAAATTTGTGATAGCCGGGAGCGAAGTAATGGTAGCTTTTATCTTTCCTGAGTTTCTTGAGCTCCTTATCCGTGGGACGGTTTGCGTCGATAGGATTGGCAAACAGCTGGAGATTGTTGAAGATCTCACCGTTCACATCCACAATCAGGTTACGCGGACGATCAAGCGAGAAGGTGAAGGTGTTGCCGGTCACTTCCGCCGGAATAGAATATGACAGCGGCCTCACCTTCACATCTTCAGGCTTTATCACGTTAGACGTGACACGCACGTCTACCTTACCGTCGAAATCAAAATATGCCATCGAGACGGTCTTCACATTGTGTTTTCCGCCCACAGTCTCATCAACCTTCACGGCATAGACGTCCACCGGCATCCAACCCTCCGAGGAATTGTCGGCCGGATTTACCGGAGTCTGACGCACCTCCACCTTATATGTATTGTTGAGAGGAGCCCCCTCCGGAGCGGGATAGGTGACAACAGTGGCTCCGCAGGTCAACGCGGACAAGCCGGCCAACAGACACGGCATAAACATGGCGATATTTCTCATTTTTATAAATATTTCATTAATCCATATATTATTCCCGATTGAGAATTTATATACTTATTCCCGATTTAGTGCCTGAATACTCAACCCGGAGTAAAATTAGTTCATTTTCTGATAAACCGGAAATTTTTTAGAGGGCCGATTGAGTAAACCGGGCCTCACATCAGAATATACAAGTGAATGTCGGCAAAATCAAGCCATGGTCACGGAG